>JAUNRY010000020.1:0-8058 GCA_030539475.1 Bacteroidia bacterium
GTCTTTCGGGAATGGTTGATGTGTTCATACGTTGTAATTTTTTCATTTTATAAACTACAAATTTAACGATTTGTTCTTATATTAAAGAATTAAAAAGGAAAATAAACTTTAAACAAACTATAAAGTGTTGCCAACGTGTAATAGTTAAACAAAACTATGAAGTATTTTTTGTCAGTTTTTTTTTATAAATTTGTATTTCAAACTCATTAATTACAGAGAGGTTAAATAGCTTATGATAATTGAAATTGAACAACCCGTTACTTCGCAAAAAGTACAAGATGCTTTGGGAGAACTGCAAAAACGGAAAGGGAAAAAATCGTTGCGTAAACATTTCGGGAAATTAAAGAGGGGTATTAATGCTCTAATTTATCAAAAAGAAATTCGGGATGAATGGCCTTAGCTTTGTAGCAGATACTAATTTTCTTATAAATGTGCACGAAGGCAATCCTATAACAAAACCTTTCTTGGACACAACTCCCATTATTTCGGTCATTTCAGAAATAGAACTTTTGGGATGGCGCAATCTGTCTTTGGGCGACAAGAAAAAACTTGCCGCACTGTTGAACGATTGTATAATTATGCAACTAACTCCGGAAATTAAAAACCTTGCAATCGAATTCAAACAACAAAATGTCATCAAAACTCCCGATGCTATCATTGCCGCTACGGCAAAGTTTCTTGAGCTGCCTTTGGTAACTTCAGACAAAGGTTTCAAAAAAATTACCGATATGCAGATTATCTTGATATAAATTCTATTCGTTCATCTTTTCATTCCATTTGGTTTGTAAAAAAAATACATATGCCAACTTCCATCCGTCTCAAAAACATGAAATTTTACGCCTATCACGGCGTTCTTCCGCAGGAGCGAATTGAGGGGAACGATTTCGTGGTAAACGTAGCGTTTACCGCCGATATCTCCAAATCTTTTGAAACCGATAACGTGGAAGATACGGTAAATTACGCCGAAGTGTATGATTTGGTTAAAGCCGAGATGGCCATACCCAGCCAATTGATTGAGCATGTTGCCGGACGAATATTCACAAAAATAAAAAAATCATTCCCACAGATTAACACGCTGGAAGTACGGCTGGCAAAACTGAATCCGCCTGTGAACGGCGAAGTGGGAGCATCGGAAGTTGTTATAGCCGGCAGTTATTAAAAAGCCATAAATCCCATACCCAAATCGTGCATCGCAAATCGTAAATCGTAAATGATTTACTATCTTTGTACAAATTTTTCGAGAAAATGGATGAACATTTAAACGAAATAAAGCTCTCTTCCGATGCCGAAGAGCCTGTTTTTTCACCTGACACCCATACAGAACCGGCTGAACCGCTGGTTCTTCGTACCGAAAATCTGGTAAAGAAATACGGCAAGCGTACGGTGGTAAGCCACGTTTCCATCAACCTGAAACAAGGCGAAATTGTTGGTTTGCTGGGTCCTAACGGAGCCGGAAAAACCACCACGTTTTACATGACGGTAGGCCTCATTGTCCCCAACGAAGGAAGCATCTACCTGGGCGACCAGAACATTACCAAGTATCCGGTTTACAAACGCGCACAATACGGAATCGGCTACTTGGCGCAGGAAGCGTCTATCTTTCGGAAAATGACGGTAGAAGACAACATAAAATCGGTACTGGAATTTACCGATAAAACGCCCGATGAGCAAAAACACAAACTGGAAGAACTGATTTCCGAATTTGGGTTGGAAAAGGTTAGGAAAAATTCGGGAGACCGCTTATCGGGCGGGGAGCGCCGCCGTTCCGAAATTGCCCGATGCCTGGCAATAGACCCCAAATTCATCATGCTCGACGAGCCTTTTGCCGGTGTAGACCCCATTGCCGTTCAAGATATTCAATCGATAGTGGCGCAACTGAAATACAGAAACATAGGCATTCTCATTACCGACCACAACGTGGACGAAACGCTAAGCATCACCGACCGCGCTTACCTGCTTTTCGAAGGCCGCGTGCTGTTTCAGGGAACGGCCGAAGAACTGGCGGAAAATCCGGTTGTGAGAGAAAAATACCTGGGACGCGATTTCGAATTGCGCCGAAAAAACTTCGAAATGACGCAATGAGCAGACTTCTCGCCATCGATTACGGAAAAAAACGCACGGGAATTGCCGTGAGCGACCCGTTGCAGATTATTGCCAACGGATTAACAACGGTGGAAACAGCAAAACTTTTCGAATTTCTGAAATCGTACTTCGAAAAAGAAAAAGTGGAAAAGGTAATTATAGGGTTGCCCCGGCAAATGAACAACCAGGTGTCGGAAAATTTTCCAAGAATAGAACAATTTACAAATCAATTAAAAAAAATATATCCAACGCTGAATGTTGAATATTTCGACGAACGATTTACATCGAAAATGGCTCAGCAAACAATGATTGACGGTGGATTAAAGAAAAAAGACCGCCAAAACAAAGCGTTGGTAGACGAAATCAGCGCCACCATTATCCTGCAAGGGTATATGGAAAGCCGAATTTATGACAAGGAGAAAGGGCGACCTGGCGAAAAGGCGAAAAAGCAAGATACTCAGAACTCATAACTCATTACTCCAAATATGATTTTACCGATATACGTGTACGGACATCCCATTTTAAGAAAAGTAGCCACAGATATTGACGCGGAAAATTATCCCAATCTGAAAGAACTGGTCGACAACATGTATGAAACCATGTACAATGCCGATGGCGTTGGCCTTGCCGGCCCGCAAGTAGGACTGGAAGACCGCATTTTTGTGGTTGATCTGGAACCGTTGGCAGATGACGAACATCCTGAATTTAAGAATTTTAAAAAAGCTTTCATCAACGCGCATATCACTGAGCGCACAGGCGATTTGGTGCATGTGGAAGAAGGCTGCCTGAGTATTCCGGGAATCCACGAAAAAGTTCCGCGCGAAGCCCAAATCCGCATTAAATACCTCGACGAAAATCTTCAGCCACACGACGAAGAATACACCGGTTTTATGGCGCGCGTTATCCAGCACGAATACGACCATCTCGATGGCATAATGTTTACCGACCGCATTTCACCGATGCGCAAGCGTATGGTAAAAAGCAAGTTGGCAAATATGGAGAAAGGTAAGGTTAAGTGCAATTATCGGATTAAAACGGTATAACAATTCTCTTTCACGAAATCGGGAGTTTTCTAATCCTTGAATCTTTCCCACAGCGCGGAATGAATAATTTCCCTGGATTTATCTATTAAGGCAGGAATATCGGCTTCGATAAGACCTTCGGTGGGTATGGGCTTATGTATTATCAGCTCCAGCCTGCTGGGTTTCAACGATAACGTCCCCCTCTTCAGTACATCGAAAGGCCCGTTGAGCGTTAAGGGCACGATGGGTAATTTCAGGTCGTAAGCAATTTGATACGCTCCGCGTTTAAATCGGCTCAATTTTCCGGTGTGCGAACGGGCTCCTTCGGGAAACAGCATGATGGAAACGCCGTCAACAATCTCTTCCTTAGCTTCTTTTATGGTATTGGCACGCGCTGCCGGGCTGGAATTATCAACAAAAACATGCCCGGCCATCTTAGAGGCGTATCCCACCAACGGAATCTTTCGCAAGCTGGCCTTTTGAATCCACTTAATGTTCTGATTTAAAAAACCGTATGTTAGAAAAATATCAAAAGCCCCTTGATGATTGGCCACAAAAATATACGAGCCGCGCGGATTCAGGTTTTCGTGTCCGCTGCTTTTAATGCGGCACAATGCCAGCCAGCAAGTGAACCTCGACCACCACTTAGGCGGATAATATCCCCAAAACCGGCTTCCGAAAACAGGCGCAAAAATCATTACCGTTAGCGCCGTTATAATGGTAAGCACAACAAAGATGGGCACGAAAATAAGCCACTGATACAAAAAACTGAATATTGCCTTCATAACATGGAATTAATCGATGGAACAAAAATAATAATTTTTGCCGTTCTTCACCTATAAAATTCGTGGTTTTTCCACGTTATGCAAGTTTTTAGCCGTACATTGGAATTTTTAATCTAAATAATTTTATTATTTGTGGAATTTTGTGTTTATTTGCGTTACGAAATCAAAAAACATAATATAATAAACACACATGAAAGAATTAGCAAGGTATTCAGGCGTGATAGTAATGATTATTGGAGTGTTGATATTGGCGATTCCATTTTTCAGCGGAACAACCAACAACACAAATCTTTTAATTGGATTGCTATTGGTAATTGAAGGTTTCTTAGGACACCTCTATGTGAACAACATGAAAAAAGGAAGCATTGTAAGCAACATTGTTTGGGCAATTATTCTTTTGATTATTCCTTATTTTCTTTTCACAGCAATGAAAAATCTGGCATACAGTAAAGATGAATTTGCGCTGTATAATTAAGTAAAACAAAAACAACAACGGTAAAACACACAAAAAAAGAGGGCTTCTAAAAAAAGTCCTCTTTTTTTGTGTGTTACTAATTGCGGGGCAACTTCAACGCTGCCCCGTGAGAACTGATTTTACGGCATTTTGTAAATAACGCTGTTTATATTCATTCCCGCACCCACCGAAGCAAGCACAAGATTATCGCCCGATGAAACGCTGTGTTCGTTCATTTCCCCTCTCATCACCATATCAAGCAACGTGGGAACCGTTGCAACAGACGAGTTTCCGAGCCACGAAATAGTCATGGGCATTACCGATTCGGGAATATCGCTGATGTGGTAAAGTTTAAAAAGCCTTTTCAGTATGGCATCGTCCATTTTTCCGTTTGCCTGATGAATGAGTACTTTCTTCACGTCGTTCACATGCAGTTTCAGTTTGTCCAACGCCGATTTTATGGCCTTGGGCACATTTTCCAGCGCGTACTGATACAACCGCCTTCCGTTCATCTTCAGGTATAAGTCCTTTGTTTGGGCCAACTCAGGGTTGTACGAATATCCCATGTGCAATAAATTCACGTACTCCATGGCGTCGCTTCGCGAATTGTGTCCGATAATTCCAACCGGAGTTTCGCTTTCCACACCTTCAACAATGGCCGCGCCGGCGCCATCGGCGTAAATCATGCTGTCTCTGTCGTACGGATCGGAAACCCTCGACAGAATATCGGCGCCAATAACCAGTACTTTTTTGGCATCGCCCGAACGAATGTAATAATCTGCCTGAATAAGCACCTGAACCCAGCCGGGACAACCGTACAACACATCGTAAGCAACCGTATTGGGATTCTGAATTCCCAGCTTGGCTTTTACACGGGCGGCAAGCGTGGGCAACACGTCAACACGAGGATGGTTGGGGTAAGTTTCGCCGAAATTATGCGCCAAAATCACATAATCAAGCTCTTCCTTGTCTATTCCGGCAGCCTCGATGGCCTTTTCGGCGGCCGCCACCGCCAAGTCTGAGGTTAATTCGTTGTCTTCGGCATATCTCCTTTCGGAAATAGTGGTTATCTCCTCAAATTTGTCAACAATTTCGCGGTTCTCTTTTTCAATCTTTTCTCCTGTCGATTCGAGAAATTCATAATTCAGAAAATCATCGTTCTTAACTATTTTTGAAGGAACGTAACTTCCGGTTCCTGTGATGATGCTGTATATTTTTTTCATAATCGATTGTTTGTTATCAATAACCTAATTTTTTACAAAGGTAGTAATTTATTATCAAAGCCTTTAAAATTTGAAGATTTATAAAACCCATTTTCACATACATGCCGAAAAAATCAGCACAGTCCCACTTCTTTGGCCAACAATTCGTATCCCCGGCGTCGTCCCTGCATTTGCGAATATAAATCCACTATGATAATTTCGTCCACCAAGGTGGTTTTAACCCATTCTCCCAGTTTTTCTGCCACTTTATCCGGAGTCCCGATGACAAATTTCCGCATAACAGTTTGTTTAACAGCTTCCTCCTGAGGCGAATACTTGTAAGAAAGCGCCTGTTCGAAAGTAGGGTTTACAATGGTTTTTCCGGTGGCTAACAACGTCCAGTGCAAAACGGCGGGCGCCGCCTGATAATGGGCTTCCTCATCGGTTTCGGCAGTAAAAACCATGATGGAGAGAATACTTTGGGGTTCCTGAATATATACAGACGGTTTAAATCGCTGCCGATACATTTTGAGCACCGGAACGGCCAAATCGGCATTTATTTGTGCGGCGAAAACAAAAGGCAATCCTTTTTCCAAAGCGAACTCTACGCCGCCACCGCTTGAACCGAGCATATAGACTTGGGGCGACAACGACGGATCGGGCGAAGCTTTGATGTTTACAAACGGATGGCCATCGGGTAAATTATGCCCCAGAAAACCCAGCAGTTCGGTCAATTGATCGGGGAAAATATCGTTTTTGATGGCTTCCCACGTTCGACGAAGGGCAAAAGCCGTACGGCCATCGGTGCCGGGCGCGCGGCCAACACCTAAATCTATGCGGCCGGGATGCAAGGCTTCCAGCATGGCGAATCGCTCGGCCACATTCAGCGGGCTGTGGTTGGGCAGCATAACTCCTCCTGTCCCCACCCTAATCCGATTGGTTTTCGCGGCCACGTGCGCCACCATAATTTCGGGGAACATGCTCATTATCATGGATGCATTGTGATGTTCGGCAAACCAGTATCGTGTATATCCCAACTTATCTGCCAGTTGGGCAATTTCAGCGGACTGATTCAGTACTTCCGAAGCCGTTTTGGTTTCTTCGGTAAATTTTGCTAAATCGAGGATAGAGAGTTTTAGTTTATTCATCAATTACTGTTTTAAAATAGAAGTTAAATACAACACGAGAATGCCGGTAACGATAGCTATTCCAAAACTCAGCAATGTGCCGATAAGGATGTATTCCGTTAATTTTCGGTTTCGGGAGTCCTTTAAATCGCCAAAACGAAAAACCGATTTCGCAGCTATCAGAAAACCGATAGCTTCCCAGCGTCCCAAAACAACAAACACAAAAACCAGCAATCTTTCCAGAATGCCGATATAACGACCGGCATTGGGCAGCGATTTTTCTTTATCGATATCAATATTTTTGGTCCAGTTCGCAAGAAGAACCTGGATTGCGATACCACAAACTACGGTGAGAAACAAAATGGCGGTTAAATATATCCACGGATCCGGATTGTCGATATATGGGATAAAAGATATTGTAGGTACAAAGAAAGCATACCACAAAATGATGATACCTAACAAATGAAGTAATTGATCCGTAAGGAACCAGAAAATTTTATTCGTATGTTTTTGAAAATACAGCTTAGTGGCGTCTATGCACATATGAACAACGGTTATTGAAAGTGCCAAAGTCCAATATTTTAAATTCCACAGCACTAATAACACCAACACACCGTGAATGAGTCCGTGCAGGTAGAAAGTGAATGATTTTAGCCCCTTCTTTTCTTTATTTTCCACCCATGATGTTGGCTGCAAGATAAAATCACCTATCAAATGCGCTAAGATCAGCTTTACAACTACAATCATAACAGCAATCTTTCCAGTTTATTCCGGTACATCTGCTCCATCAACAATATTTCATCAATATTGGCTCTTTTCCATCTTCCGCTAACGGAGTTTTGTTTTATCCCCAAGCGGTTACCAATTTCGTTTTGAGTATAATCGGGGTACTTTAGCACCATTTCCACCAGCTCGGCCGATGCTACCGACCAGTTATCCATAAAAACTGAAGCTAACCTGATGAAAAGATTCATTTCTACGTCAAAATCCGGCCATGGACTTTTAATAAGCAGATTGGTTTTCTCCTTTTCCAGTTCATCGAATTTCTCTCCGGCATTAATAAATGCTTCTCCGTTACTTTCCGATATGCGCTCGCCCGAATATTTTTTTTCACCAATCCCGATTGTCATTCTTACGTCAATAAGGCTTTTATTTGTATCGTCAGAAGCAATTTTTTTTATTAATACTTTTACCAGCAATGCTTTTCTCAAGGCTTCTTCCGGGCGGTTTATTTCCAGTTGAAACGAGTCGCCCCACACTAGTTCCCACTGAGCGGGCGATCTTCCCCATTCATTGAATAAGTCTTTCAGTGGCAGTAACCACTTTTCGGGATTTTCTATTTTTCGGGAGGAAACAATGTCTCCTTTTATTACAGCTATCATGATG
>JAUNRY010000020.1:8068-16118 GCA_030539475.1 Bacteroidia bacterium
TCAAAATATCGCTAAAAAAAACGATAGTTGAAATTATCGTTGAAATAAACGATACACAAGCATCATGATTGAAAAAGAGACGGAGGACGCTCCGTCTCTACATCATAACTCTAAAATCCGAAATTCTCTAATCAATCAACTCAACCCTTCCACTTTACCATCCACTATATCAATCCGTTTGGCTTGTGGATCGGCCGGAAGTCCGGGCATACGCATCATTTCGCCGGCAATGGCCACGATAAATTCCGAACCTTGATTTATCACCAAATCGTTGATTTTCAATCGGAAATCCTTGGCTATTCCATACTCTTTCGGATCGGCCGAGAACGAGTATTGCGTTTTGGCAATGCACACGGGCATTTTTTCGAGCGGTGTGCCTGTAATGAGTTTTAGTTTCTTAACGGCTTTTTCGCCAAGCACCACATCGCGCGCACCGTAAATACCCGTTGCAATTTTGGTGAGTTTTGTTTCGATACTGTCATCATCGTCGTACGTGAACACAATTTCTTTCGACGGTTTTTCTTCAATTGCCTTTACAACCGCTTTTGCCAGTTCAACAGCGCCTTCACCACCATCGGTAAATGCTTCGTTAACCGCGAACGAAACGCCTTTTTCTTCACAAAAACGGCGAACGGTATCTATTTCTTCTTCCGTATCGAAGTGGTATTTGTTGAATGCCACAACTACCGTTTGCCCAAAATTAGCCAGGTTTTCGAGGTGTTTTTCCAAATTAAGAAGCCCTTTTTTCAGACCTGCCAAATCGGGTTCACGAATGAGATTTTCGGGAGTTCCGCCGTGCATTTTCAACCCCTGCACAGTTACCACTATAACCGATAATTTAGGGCGCAGCCCACTTTTGCGGCACTTGATGTTAAGAAATTTCTCGGCTCCCAAATCGGCTCCGAAACCGGCTTCCGTAACTACGTAATCGCTGTGAGTCATAGCCATTTTGGTAGCCAGAACCGAGTTGCAGCCGTGCGCGATATTGGCAAACGGGCCGCCATGAACAAAAGCCGCCGTATTTTCGGTAGTTTGCACCAGGTTGGGGGCAATGGCATCTTTTAAAAGTACCGTGATAGCGCCCGCTACACCCAAATCTTTTACGGTAAACGGATCGCCGCTGCGTTTGTATCCCAGCAGAATATTTTCGATACGCCTGCGTAAATCATTTTCGTCTCTCGAAAGGCACAATATCGCCATCAATTCCGACGCTGCCGTGATATCGAATCCGGCTTCCAAAGGCACACCGTTTCCCGGTCCAAGGCCGGTAACGATATAGCGTAAACTTCTGTCGTTTACGTCTAAAACACGTTTCCAGAGAATTTCTTTTAACTCATCGGCCGAACCCTGTACACGAAAAACGTAGTTATCAAGCAAAGCGGAAATGGTGTTGTGCGCCGAGGTAATGGCGTGAAAATCGCCCGTGAAGTGCAAGTTTATGTTTTCCATGGGAAGCACCTGGGCGTATCCGCCGCCGGCAGCGCCGCCTTTCATCCCGAAAACAGGCCCCAGCGAAGGTTCGCGCAACGCCACAATGGCTTTCTTGCCAATCTTATTCAAGCCTAATGCCAAACCTATTACCACGGTGGTTTTTCCGATACCCGCTTTGGTAGCTGTTATGGCTGTAACCAAAATAAGGTTGCTTTGTTTTACTTTCTCTTCATCGATTAGCTTTACCGGAATTTTAGCCATGTACGGGCCGTAATTCTGTACGTCTTCACGCGAAATTCCGATGCTTTCCGCCACGTCTTTAATTTTCTTGAGCGGTGTTTCTCTTGCAATTTGAATGTCTGATTTCATTTTAATTTTGTGGTTTTTGTAAGAACAAAGAACAAAGACAGATAATCTGTTAGATTTCTAATTTCTACTTTCTTTGTTTGGCAGTTTATCCTCCAACTTTATCAATTCATCGCGCAGCCGGGCTGCTTCCAGAAATTCCAGTTTTTTGGCTGCCGCCAACATGGCTTTGCGCGTTTGTTCTATTTTTGTTTTCAAATCATCTACCGTTGCGTATTCGGGCAGCGGTTCCGATGCCATTGAATAATAATCGGGTTCTATGTACGCTTTTGCTTCGAAGGTTGTTTTGTATTCTTTGGTCAATGCTGATGAACGAGCTTTAACAATTTGCCGCGGGGTGATGCCGTGCAGTTCGTTGTATTTTATCTGTTTCTCGCGCCGGCGATTGGTTTCGTCGATAGTCATTTGCATGCTGTCGGTAATTTTGTCGGCGTAAAAAATAACCCGGCCGTTTACGTTTCGGGCGGCGCGCCCGGCGGTTTGCGTGAGCGAGCGGTGGGAACGGAGAAAGCCTTCTTTGTCGGCATCGAGTACGGCAACGAGCGATACTTCGGGTAAATCCAACCCTTCGCGAAGCAGGTTCACGCCGATAAGCACATCGAAAGTGCCGTTTCGCAAATCGTCCATAATCTTTACGCGTTCAAGCGTTTCCACATCGGAATGTATGTAGTTGCAACGAATATCGTGCTGGGCAAGATAATCCGTCAGTTCTTCGGCCATTCGTTTGGTGAGCGTGGTTACGAGCACGCGTTCGTTTTTTTCCACCCGAAGCTGAATTTCTTCCATCAAGTCGTCAATCTGGTTCATGCTGGGACGGACATCGATGGGCGGATCCAACAATCCGGTGGGCCGGATTAACTGGTCAACAACAATTCCTTCCGATTTTTCCAACTCGTAATCGGCAGGCGTGGCGCTAACGAAAATAATTTCGGGCGTGAGCGATTCAAATTCTTCGAACCGCAACGGCCGATTATCGATGGCTGCCGGTAACCGGAAACCGTATTCCACAAGATTTATCTTGCGCGAATGGTCGCCGCCGTACATTGCCCGGATTTGGGGGATGGTTACGTGGCTTTCGTCGATAACGGTAAGATAGTCATTGGGAAAGAAGTCGAGCAGGCAGAAAGGGCGTGTTCCGGGCAACCGTCCGTCGAAATAGCGCGAATAATTCTCAATTCCCGAACAATATCCTATCTCTTTTATCATTTCCACATCATACGTAACGCGTTCGTATAACCGCTTCGCCTCCAACGGCTTTCCGATGGATTGAAAAAATTCTACCTGCTTTCCCAAATCGATTTGAATTTCATCTATGGCGCGAAAGATACGTTCTTTGGTGGTTACAAACAAATTGGCGGGAAAAATCCGATACGAATTTAACCGCTCTGTTGTTACTCCGGTAAGCGGATCAACCGTTTCGATGCTTTCTATTTCATCGCCCCAGAAAATAACGCGAATCAAAATATCGTCGTACGCCAGAAACACATCTACCGTATCGCCTTTCACGCGAAAATTACCGCGGTTGTATTCCGCCGTTTCGTTGCGCGAATATAAGCTGTTTACCAGCAATCGCAGGAAATGGTCTCTGTCCAGTGTTTGTCCCTCGCGAATATCAACGGTGGTTTTATTGAAATCCTCCGGATTCCCGATTCCGTACAGGCACGACACCGATGAAACGACAATTACATCGCTTCGCCCCGAAAGCAACGATGAAGTAGCCGCTAAACGCAGTTTTTCTATTTCGTCGTTGATGGACAGGTCTTTCTCAATGTATGTGTCTGTGGTGGGGATGTATGCTTCGGGTTGGTAATAATCGTAGTACGACACGAAATACTCCACCGCGTTGTTCGGAAAAAATCCCTTGAACTCGCTATACAGCTGTGCCGCCAGCGTTTTGTTGTGACTCAATACCAACGTGGGTTTGTTTACCTGCTGAATGACATTGGCCACGGTAAACGTTTTCCCGGAACCGGTTACGCCCAGCAAGGTCTGATACGGAACTTTTTCTTTCAATCCCTGCACCAATGCTTTTATGGCATCGGGCTGGTCGCCGGTGGGTTTATATTCTGACGTGAGTTGGAATTGCATATTTTTTGATAAACAACTGAACTGTATATTTGTTTGATAATACGGCGTTCATATATTAAAAAAGCGAACCTGTGTTGTCCGCTTCTTTACCTGATTGAAGATTTTATTTTACACTTCTCTTATTTCGCTTTCGATTACCGTTTCACTTTTCACAATATTGGGCAATTCCAATCCGTATCCTTTGCGCTTGTCTTCGGCTTTGAGCAAGAAAGCAAAAATAAGGGCAATCACTCCGAATCCGGCAAAAATCATCATTGGAAGTGTGTAATCGTATGTGTTTACGGTGATTCCGTCGCGAACGGTTTGGCCGGTGATGCAGTATTTTTCGAGCACCCAGCCGATAAGCAACGGAACACCCATCAATCCCCAGTTTTGTACGTAGAAAATGAGCGCGTAAGCTGTTCCCAGCCGTTTTTCGGGAACAATTTTCGGAACCGAAGGCCACATGGCCGATGGAACCAGCGAAAAACCGATTCCCAAGACAACCATCAGCACCATCGCGAAAATCCAGTTGTTGATGCCGGGAATGGAGAACAACGTGTGCACCAGAATCAACAGCAACGAACCGATAATCATGATAGAGGCGCCCTTTCCTTTTTTATCGTATATCCCTCCAAACAAAGGAGTTAACAATATATTTCCAAACGGCAGCAGCATGGGTATCATTCCGGCAAGGTTTTCGGATACCCCAAATTTGTTCACCATTAAATCGGTAGCGTATTTTAAAAACGGGAATACGGCAGAATAAAACAACACGCACAGAATAGCAATGTACCACCACCCTCTCGTGTTCAAAATCTTGCCGATATCGGAGAGTTTGAATTCTTCTTCGGGTTCCGATATTTCATCGGTGTGCTCGGATGCATCGAGTTTTTTATCCATCACCACATACACCAGAAAGGCAATAAGGCCGATGCACAACCCAATTAACGCCACCAACACCGGCCGCGACACATCAATCACGCCCATCGATTTTGCAATGGGAACCGAAAATCCCAACGCCAGCGCGGTTCCTATTCTCGCCATAGCCATTTCCAGTCCCATAGCCGTGGCCAGTTCTTTTCCCTTAAACCATTTTACGATAATTTTTGAAACGGTGATTCCGGCCACTTCCACGCCTATGGCAAAGGTAGCGAATCCGATGCTTGCCCAAAGCACCTGCGTGTCGAGCCCCAAGAGCGTTTGTCCGCGAAGGGCGTCGGTTGAAACTGCCCAATACTTAATGGCGGTTCCCAACACCATTAAAATGGTAGCTCCCACTCCCGTGATGCGGATGCCGGCTTTGTCGAGAATAATTCCGCCGAAAATAAGCATCAGCAAAAACACGTTAAACCATCCGTAGGCGCTTGTAAATGTACCGTACTCGGAACGCGACCAACCGAGCTGTGCTTCCAGCAAACCGGCCATCGGAGCCATGATATCGGTTAAAAAATAGGCGCAAAGCATCGTAAACGATACAATGAATAGCGCCGTCCATCGTGCCGTTTTTGAATCTCGCAACGACTGTCTGATTTTTTCTGTCATAAAAATGTAATTGTTAGGTTATTTGTTTTTCTATTAAATTTAATCACGCAACAAAAGTACAAAAAGAGACAATACAATGGCTGTGTTTTCAGGAAAAAAAACTGTCCGAAAGAAAATTTCTTCCGGACAGCTTCCTTTGTTTTGTTGAATAAAGATGTAAAACGCGGCGTATTTTTATTTTATTCCGTGCATCAGTTTATTCAATTTGGGTGAAAGAATAAGTACCACCAATCCTACACCCACGGCTATCAGCCCGAATATGGTATATACATCTATGTAGCGCGATAGCGATTCGGCCGCGTTGGGTAAGGCGTTTATTATTTCAGGGGCCTCCAGCATTTCAGCCGACTGTGGTATTGCATCCGCTCCCTCAACAACTTCGGCTGCTTCCGTCGATCTTGAGCCGGTAAGTTTTGCCAATTGGCCGGCGAGGAAATTAGAGCCGGAGAACGAAAGAAACCACGCTCCCATCAGCATTCCCGATATTTTCTCGGGAGCCAGTTTAGTAACCATCGACAGCCCGATGGGCGAGATGAATAATTCGCCCACGGTGTGGAAAAAGTAAATGCCGACAATTATCCACAGCGGAACCAGGTATTCGGCGTTGTGCACCGTGTTTCCGAACATGGTAATTAAATATCCCACGCCCAACAACATAATTCCAATACCGAATTTGGCGGGAATGTTGGGATTCATATTTCTTTCGGAAAGTTTCACCCAAAGCACGGAAAACAACGAGCCCATCAGAATAATAAAGAACGGATTGAAAAACTGCGTTTGTCCCGCCGTCATTTCAAACAACCCAAACACGTTGCGATCTACGTTGCGGTCTGCAAAAAGTGTGAGCGATGAACCGGCCTGCTCAAAAAGCGCCCAGAATACAATGTTGAAAAGACACAAGATGATGAAAATAAGCATTCTGTCGCGCAATATTTTTCCGCCTTTATTGCCTTCTTTTATCAACGTATATCCTACGTACAGGAACGTGAAAATGAGAAGAATGCCTACAACGCTGTTATAAACAATTAAAAAGTAAATGGCGGGAATAGCCAGAAACGACAACAAAATGGTTACGTGAAGCTGCGTGAACGGGCCAAACACCCTGGCGTGTAGTTTTTCGGGATGCGGCGGATGGCTCAGGTGCTTGTAGAATTTTTGCCCTGCCCAAAATATCAACAACCCAAGAAGCATACCAATGCCTGCCAGCCCGAAACCATATTGAAAACCAAACCGTTCTCCTACCCAAACGCATACCAGCGTGGCAAGCAACGCGCCAATATTGATGCCGATATAAAAAATGGTAAATCCTGAATCGCGCCTTGGGTCATCGGGTTTATACAGTTTGCCTACTAACGTGGAAATATTCGCTTTAAAGTAGCCGTTTCCCACAATAATGGCTCCCATACCAATGTAAAGCCACGTGGCGTTTCCGCCTAAAATTATAAATTCACCAATCGCCATTAGAGCAGCGCCCAAAATAATCGCGATTCTGTAACCCAAAATGTTATCGGCAATTCTGCCTCCCAAAACAGGCGCCATATACACCAAAGCCGTGTAAGCTCCATAAATGGCGAAGGCCTGATCATCGCCTTGCAGCAACGCTTTTGTTAAATATAATACCAAAAGTCCACGCATTCCGTAAAAACAGAATCTTTCCCACATTTCTGCGAAAAAAAGGACGGTTAACCCTCTCGGATGTCCGAACAATTGGGGCTCTTCCAATTCAATTCCTTCTACTTTTTTCATTAAATCCAGATTTACTATAAGTTTTTGCAATAAATCACTTTCTTAAAAAAATTAATTTTAAAAAGCAATTTTTAAATTAAACGGACAAAAATATAGAAAATCTGCCTAAAAACCGGCACTCATATTGACAGTTTAAAACAAAAAAAGATACTTTTTTAGATTTTTGAATAAAAGGAAATTGAATGTTTTCTGTATGTTTTTCAAAGCAACCCGTTTATTTCAAGAAAAGTAAAACCGATTCACGCGACAAAAGTCCGGCGAAAAGCAACGTTTATCCTTGCAAATCGGCTTACCATTTGTTAATGTTTTTTCGTTTTTATTCCGATATAAATTTACAGCGCGTCCACCTGCATTCGGTTTAAAAACGACACGGTTTTGTGTATTTCCTTGTACATCACAATGTCTTCGTCAATAAACGGAACTTCTTTGCGGTATTGCTTGATGATTTTTTCGATAACCGGGGATGATTTCAGCGGACGGCGAAATTCCATCGCCTGCGCAGCATTCATCAGTTCTATCGACAAAATCAAATCCAGGTTGTCCATCACTTTCAGCAGTTTTATTGCCGATGTGGCGCCCATACTCACGTGGTCTTCCTGCCCGTTGCTCGAAACAATGGAATCGGAAGATGCGGCGTAGCAGTACATTTTGTTTTGGCTCACAATGGATGCCGCCGTGTATTGCGGAATCATAAAGCCGGAGTTCAATCCCGGATTGGCCACCAGAAACTCGGGCAGGCCACGGTTTCCTAAAATCAATTGCGCCACGCGGCGTTCCGAAATATTGCCGAGTTCGGCAAGGGCAAGCGCCAGAAAATCAAACGTGAGTGCAAGCGGTTGACCGTGGAAGTTTCCGCCCGAAATTACCTCATCGTCATCGGGAAAAACCGTGGGAT
>JAUNRY010000270.1 GCA_030539475.1 Bacteroidia bacterium
TTTGAAAATGCAAAATCACTAAAAATCATAGAAATGAAGAAAAACTTACTCACACTCATTGCTTTATTCGTTGTATTCGCCGCGTTTTCGCAGCAAATGGCTACCGGATATGTGTACGACGACGCCAACCGCAACGGGCGCAAAGACCGTCGCGAAGCGGGAATTGCCAACGTTGGCATTTCAAACGGCTCGGATGTTGTGCAGACCGATGCAAAAGGATATTACTCGATTCCCGTTTCAGACGGAAACACCATTTTCGTTATCAAGCCGTCAGGCTACAAAACACCGGTGGATGAGGATTTCATTCCCCAATTTTACTACCACCATAAACCGGAAGGGTCTCCCCTGTCGTTTACGTACGGTGGCGTTCCGCCAACGGGAAGATTGCCGAAATCCGTCGATTTTCCGTTATACAAATACGATGAACCGGATACTTTTACCACCATCATTTTCGGCGATCCACAGCCTTATACAATGGACGATATCGATTATTTCACCCAAAAAATAGTGCACGATGTAAAGAAAACCGACAACACGCTTTTCGGAATCAGCCTGGGCGATATTGTGGGCGATAATCTTTCGCTGCATCCTGTTTACAAAGAGCGGATGCGCCACTTGCAACTGCCCTGGTACAACGTGATGGGCAACCACGATATGAATTACGACGCTGAAAGCGATATCCTTTCCGACGAGACGTTCGAAATGAACTTCGGAAGCGCCAATTACGCTTTCAATTACGGCAACGCACATTTCATCATCCTCGACAACATTCTATACCCCAACCCGCGCGGCGGCCGCGGTTATTGGGGCGGTTATCGCGATGACCAATTACAGTTTTTGGAAAACAACCTGAAACTGGTTCCGAAGGATAAACTGGTGGTGCTGTCGCAACACATTCAAATGAAAGACAACTCGGGCGGGTCGTACCGGCTGGAAGACCGGCAAAAGGTTTTCGATTTGTTGAAAGATTTTGAAAACGTGCTGATTATGTCGGCGCACACCCATTATCAAGACCAGATTGAATACACCGAAGTACACGGTTGGAAAGGCGATAAACCGCTACACGAATACAACGTGGGCACCACATCGGGCGATTGGTACTCAGGGAAATTGGACGAAAGAGGATTGCCCGATGCAACTATGCGCGACGGAACTCCCCAAGGTTACGCGTTCCTGAACATCAACGGAAATAAATACGACGTGGATTACCAAGTGGCCGGAAGAGAGCCTGAATACAAAATGAATATCTTTGCACCGAAAGTGGTTCCGCACAACGGGCGCACATCATCGCAAATTGTGGTGAATTTCTTTATGGGCAGCCCGAACGATGTGGTGGAATATCGCATCGATAATGGCGAATGGCGCAAAATGAGTTACACGCAAAGTGTTGACCCAAGCTACCTCTCCAAGTTATTTGAATGGGATTTTACGGAAGAATTGCTGCCCGGCCGCCGGCCATCCAATGCGGTGAACAGCACGCACTTGTGGAGTGGGGGGCTGCAACTGAATTTAGAACCGGGCGAACACACCATTGAGGTGCGCGCAACGGACAGGTTTGGCAAAACGCATTTCGGACAAAAGAATTATAAAATTCTCGCGCAATAAGTTGTTGAAGCATCCAAACAAAAAAAATATCACTCCCGGCGGGAGTGATATTTTTTTGTTTAAAACGCTCTGTTTCTTAAGTACATCAACAACAACTCCAGCAAAATTCTGTATTCACTATTGATGGAAACATTTTTAATTATTTGCCCGGCGTCTTCCAACAGTTTTTCTATGGTTTCCTGAGCATATTGGATGCCGCCGTTCTCTTTGGCAAAATTGAGCAGGGTTTCAATATGTTGGGGCGAAAAATCAGACGAGTGGATGATGTTCATCATTTCGTCAGAAATTTCTTTTGGAGCATTTTTCAATGCATAAATAAGCGGAAGGGTTATTTTTCCTTCGCGGATATCGTTTCCGGTAGGTTTACCTATATCCGCTTTATAGTAATCGAAAATATCGTCGCGAATCTGAAACGCGATGCCCAATATACGTCCGGCTTTTCCGAATTCTTCTATGGTATGCCGGTCTGCCCCAACGGTAATCGCGCCAATTTTTGCGCAAACGTATAACAAGGAAGCCGTTTTTTTATCGATAACCCTGAAATATTCTTCCTCATCGATAATTATCTCATTGGCAATCGAATATTGGTTCAGTTCGCCTTCCGCCAGGTTTTTACCGAGTTCGGAAATAATTCCGATAATTTCCAGGTTGCCCGTTTTTACACTTTCCACCAATGCCGACGACAGCACATAATCGCCGGCCAGTACCGTGCGTTTATTATCAAAAACCGCGTTTGCCGACGGTTGACCGCGCCGCACGGCAGCCTCATCCACCACATCGTCGTGCATGAGTGTGGCCGTATGCAAGAGTTCAACGGTAACTGCCGCATGATAAGTGGCCGGCGTAACCGAGCCGCAGGCTTTAGCTACCATAAAAACCAGCATCGGCCTTATTCGTTTCCCATCCACTTTAAAAGCGTGAGCAACAATGTCGGAAATTCTTTTGTTGTCGCTTTGCAGGGCTTTGCGAAGGTAAACATCGAATTGGCTCAGTTCGTCGCGCAACGATTCTTTTATAACCTGACTTTGGTCCATCTCATTTTATTAGAATCGCAAAATTAAAAATAAATCGCCTGAAAGCAATCAAATATTTGTAACTTTACACTTTTAAAAGAAAAATTTAGTTTTATATGCCCAAACACAAACTATTTATGCTCGATGCTTACGCATTGATTTACAGAGCATACTACGCGTTCATAAAAAATCCCCGCGTTAACTCAAAAGGACAAAATACATCGGCAATCTTCGGATTTGTGAACACCCTGGAAGATGTGCTCCGGAAAGAAAACCCGTCGCACATTGCCGTTGCTTTCGACCCTCCGGGGCCCACGTTCCGCCACACGGAATACGAAGCCTACAAAGCGCAGCGCGAAGCCACGCCCGAAGACAT
>JAUNRY010000271.1 GCA_030539475.1 Bacteroidia bacterium
TTTCGATAAAAACGGCACCAACTTGCCTACGGATGAAAACGATGCAACTTTCAAAGATTTTGTGGATTTTGAAAGCAGAATGTTGTGGCATAAAAACCACACTTTTGCCAACGAACCGTTTGCTTATGTGAAACAAACCAACGTGAAATGGCGAATAACGGACGCTTTCCCCAACGATGGCGATTTGCTAAAAGTCTTTCCGCCCGAAACCGAAATTGCCGATACTTACACCTACAATAACAACACTTACGCTTCGCGTGATGCCGTGGGTGCCGGAATTTACCTGCGCCACGTGTGGGGAAAATTGGTTCCCACTTTCTACGCTGACCCGCAAGAAAACCACACGGCGTATGCCTACACGTATGTTTTTTCGCCCAAGAAACAAACCGTGGGATTGTGGGCAAGTACGCAGGATTACAGCCGTTCCGAAATGGATTTGGCTCCGCCGCAAGGCAAATGGGATTATCGGGAAAGCCGCATTTTCGTAAACGATACCGAAATTGCACCGCCCGTTTGGGAAAACACCCACACCCAAAAAACCAACGAAATTACATTGAAAAACGAAAACTTTCAGGCTCGTCCACCCATTTCCGTGGAACTAAACAAAGGCTGGAACAAGGTGTTTCTGAAACTTCCCGTAGGAAAATTCAGCACGCCTGAAGTTCGCCTCCAAAAATGGATGTTTACCTTTGTGTTTGTAACACCCCACGGCAAAAATGCGGTGGAAGGATTGGTGTATAGTCCGGATAAAAAAAGATAAAAACTAGATTCAAAATATGAAACTCAAAAGTATATTCATATTCTCACTTTCTTTGTGCTTCCCTTTTTTCTTAACGGGAAACACCAAAACCACCCTGCATCAAACCAATGTATTTTCGATGGAAACGTTGTCCGACTCAACGCTTCACGAAGGATTGGCCGGTAATTTTTTCGGCAAGCACGGCAATGTATTTATTATGGCCGGAGGCTCGTCTTTTCCTGTCGGAAAACCGTGGCAAGGCGGAACGAAGCATTTTTCCGATTTGGTAATTGTGTTTGAACAAACGAGCGACGGTTCTTTCAAAGTAGTTTATCAGGGAAAAGATTTGCCGAAACCCACAGCCGAAGGCTCGTACGCCACTGTTCCGAACGGATTGCTTTGCGTGGGCGGACAAACCCCCGACGGAATTACCGACAAATCCTATCTTTTGTCATACACGGGCTCAGGAGTTTCCATTACGGAATATCCGTCGCTGCCCGTTCCCGTAAAAAATTCCACGGCAACCGTTATCGGTTCAAAAGTGTATCTGGTTGGGGGAGAATTGGCCGACGGAACATCATCACCGCAATTTCTGGCACTCGATATAAATGACCTGAACAAAGGCTGGCAAAAAATGGCGGACTTTCCCGTTCCCGTTTCCGGCTCTACCATCACATCGCAGCAAGACGGCGAAGAAATTTCGTTATTCGTATTTGGGGGCAGAGCGAAAAACAACACGCCAAATACCGTTTTTTATTCGTCGGTTTATCATTTTCGCCCTTCCTTAGGAAATTGGAGAAAGAAAAAGGATATTCAACTTAAAGACGGAACTATTTTTCCGTTGGCAATGGCAACAGCTTCATCCGTTGGAGCGTCGCACATTTTGTTGTATGGCGGCGACACGGGAAATATTTTCAATCGGGTAGAAAATGCGATCGGAAACAATCTTACGGCAGAAAGAGACAGTTTGTGGATGACCCACACCGGTTTCAACAACAAGATTTTGGTGTACAACACCGTTACCGATACGTGGTACGAAGCAGGCGAAACGGAGAATGCGCCGGTTGCCGTAACGGCGGATGTTTCCGATGGAAAAAACGTATATATCGCCAGCGGTGAAATCCGTCCGGGCGTTCGCTCGCCACTCATTACACAACTGTATTATACTTCGTCATCTTCTTTTGGCTGGCTCAATTACGTGGTGCTTATTCTCTATTTTGGCGGAATGTTGTGGCTGGGGTTTTTCTTTATGAAACGAAACGAAAACACCGAAGATTTCTTCAAAGCGAGCGGACGCATTCCTTGGTGGGCAGCGGGAATCAGTATTTTTGCCACTACGCTCAGCGCCATCACGTTTCTTTCCATTCCGGCCAAAACATACGCTACGGATTGGCGGATGCTCATTTTCAATATCAGCATCATTCTCATTGTGCCCATCGTCATCAAATATTTCCTCCCGTTTTTCAGGAGATTTAATCTGGGAACGGCATACGAATACCTGGAAAAACGTTTCAGCCGCGCCGTCAGATGGCTGGCATCGGCATTGTTTGTGATTTTTATGGTGAGCCGCATCGCCATTGTGCTCTTTTTGCCGTCGTTGGCGCTAAATGCCGTAACCGGTTTCAATATTTACCTTTCCATCATCATAATGGGCATCGTAACCATAATTTACAGTACAAGCGGCGGAATGGAAGCGGTTGTTTGGGGCGATGTTATCCAGGGATTTATCCTTGTTTTCGGTGCCATTTCGGCATTCATATTTATGATTGTGGGAATTGACGGCGGATTTGGTGAGTTTTGGAACACCTCCATCGAATTTCACAAATTCAGGACATTCGATTTTAGGTTCGATTTTACGCAACCCGTCTTTTGGGTCGTGCTGATTGGCGGCGTTGCCAACTCGTTAATAACCTACACCAGCGACCAATCCATCGTTCAACGGTATATGAGCACCAAAGACGAGAAAGCCACATCGCGCAGCATTTGGCTGAACGGAATTTTGAGCGTTCCCGTAACGTTGCTATTCTTCCTTATCGGAACCGGCTTGTTCGCGTTTTATAGCGATAATCCGGGAAATATGACGATTACAAACCCGAATATCGACTCCGTTTTCCCCCAATTCATCGTATCGGAAATGCCTGCCGGATTGGCCGGATTATTGGTGGCAGCGATTTTTGCGGCGGCGATGTCCACGCTTTCGTCCAACATTAATTCTTCGGCGGCGGTAATAACATCCGATTTTTTTCAAAC
>JAUNRY010000272.1 GCA_030539475.1 Bacteroidia bacterium
AGCTACTCTTCTTTAGAATTTACTTTTGATACAGCCTTCGGTATCTTTTTCAATGAACGGTCATTTCGATCGTAGGGAGAAATCAATGGAAATATTCTCCGGTAATTTGTAAAAGCTGAATGGGCATAAAAAAATATCGCTTCATTTTCCCAAACAAAGCGATACGAGGATTCAAAAAGTCGTTAATGTATCTTTACAAATTTATGAGAGATAATAATATTTTAAGAGATGTGTAACATTTGTTAATCTCATAAATTTAAACGAGATTTATACTTGTTTTGTTTTTCCGCGGAAAAAGTTTTAAATTTATTTAGTTGATTTTAATACTTGATTCTCCCTCATCAAATAAATGCAAAACTGCATTTTACGGCAGGAGCGTGCCGCAGAAAATGGCGTTGTTAGTACGGTTAGATTGATTACAAGTATAATCGTTTCCGGATAATTTGGGTTCGGATTGTGTGCTGACGGAGCAACTCTTCAAGTTGCTCCGTCAGTTTATTTATGAAGGTTTATTTGTTATTTATGGTTGTTCCCGGCCAGTCGTCTGTGCGGAAAGGCGATGCGGGAAGGCCGGCTTCGTTGTACAGGTTGCAAACCGGATTATCTGCCCAGGCGTAACGAACGGCAATGGGGAATTTCACATCGGGAGAGCTTACCACTACTTCGTCGCCATCAATTTGGGCATCCGCCCAATAGAATTTCTTATCGGGCCCGGCAACGCTGAATCCCTTTAAAGCATCGCCGTTCTTTATCATCAGGCCGCTATTATTCCGTTCAAAGAAAATCCGGATTTTATCGCCTTCCAACCGGTACGCAGCGTACATCGGCCCCGATGCAACAATATTTTTTCCGTATGCCTGTTTCAGTGCCTGAAGCGCCAGCCGTTTGCCCACGTCTTGTTTATTTCTGGGATGAATGTCATCGGCCTCACCGATATCGATAATGGTGGCCATTCCCGTGTTTTCCAAACGCAATGTTTGCAGTTGGGCTTCACGCAATTCTGCCCAACCCGATTCCGACGGTTCATCTTTTACCGCCATATAGTTGGCCAGTTGTACGAAATAAAACGGAAAATCGTAACCCCATTTAGATCGCCAATCATTTATCATAAGCGGAAACAGCGCCCGGTATTGATACGCCCTGCCGGCGTTGGATTCACCCTGATACCAGATAGCGCCTTTTATGGCGTAGGGAACCAGCGGCGCAATCATGGCGTTGTAAAGGCTGGTGGGTTTGTTTTGGAGATTGACATTTGTATTTTTTAGATTCACTGCCAATTTATATTTCCATTCACCATCCAGGTTTTCGCGCAATGTTTCTTTGTTTGCCGGAGCTATGTACATTTTGCCGGGGTCGCCGTGGAATCCGCCGCCACCGCCGCTGTCAATAACGCGCACGGCAATAACCCCTTCGCCCTCTTTCACTAACCGGGAAGGAATACTGTATTTCCTGTCGGCATTATAACCATTGGTTGCGCCAACCTGAACACCATTAAAATACGTAATTTCATTATCATCGATAGCGCCAAGAGAAAGAGTCAGATCATTTCCAACCCAATTATCGGGGATATCCACAGTTCTTCTGAACCACACCAATCCGTCGGTATCAGGTAAATCGCCTTCTTCCCATAAGCCGGGAACGACAGCCGTTTTCCAATCGGAGTCATTAAATTTATTTTGTGCAGCGATGGCTACGTTATTTTTCAATCCGAAATCTTTTTCCCGGACTTGCGTCATCCAATCCTTTTGTTCCGCTTGCACAGGCATATTTTTATATTCCTCAATGGCTTCGCGAAATTCGGACATTTCTTTCAGTGATTCTTCACTTGTCCAAGCTTCGGCCAACGTTCCGCCCCACGACGTGTGGATGAGCCCCACAGGTACATTCAAACTCTGATGAAGATTTCTACCGAAAAAGTAGGCTACTGCCGAAAAATATCCGCTGGTTGCGGGAGAGCATTCGCTCCATCCGGCATCAACCCCGATATCATCCAAAGGATAAGGGCTTGTTGCCCGTTTAGCCTGAAACAGCCGTATATTCGGGTAATCAGCATTGGCAATTTCCTGCTCGCCGTTGTTGCCCAACCTCAGCTGCCATTCCATGTTGGATTGCCCGGAACAGATCCACACCTCGCCGATAAGAATGTTATTTAGCCGGATGGTGTTTTTTTCCGAAACGGTTATCGTATATGGCCCGCCGGCCGATGGTGTTTTAACCGACACGCGCCAGTTTCCGTCGGCATCGGCCTTGGCGGTATAGGTTTGCTTGTTCCACGATGTAACAATTTTCACATTGCCATTTGGCGCGGCTTTTCCCCAAATGGGCGCATTGGTTTCCCGCTGCAGTACCATATTGTCTGAAAACACAGCCGGAAGGCTGACTTGAGCATACAGGCAGGCAGTAATAACGTGGATTGTAAAAATCAACACGGATTTAAAAATTATAGTTCTCATCATCATTAAAAGTTGTGTTTCTGAGTTAATTGGGCATAAAGTTATGAATTAAAAAACAGTTTCTAACAAAAAAATTGTGGAAAAATTACACAATACGCTATTTTTCCTTAAAATATGCAACCACCAGCTGTTTTTGTGGACTAACTTTGTGGCGTATTCATTAATAAAAATAATAGAATTACGCGCATTGATTTTTATTTAATCCAACCAAAATCTTAACTATGTTTTTATTTCTTTCGTAGTGATTACGAGAACTTAAAAACATAGTTATTTCTTTTATAAGCTTTTCCCTCAACTCTTTTTCCGCTCCGATTGTTATGGGACAAGGATCATCCCGAAAACTTGTGGACTTGCGGAAATTCGCGCTGAAAGCGCATCAGCCAATAGCGTAGGGCAACGCCCTGCGTAACCGATGTTCCCGCCTCGCTAAAGCGCTGAAAGCGCGAAAGACTTGCTCACACCCTTGCAGGATTTGGTTTTTGGGGTGCATTATCCGCAAAACAGGGCGTTGCCCTGCCCTCTACTCT
>JAUNRY010000273.1 GCA_030539475.1 Bacteroidia bacterium
CAACAGCCAACAGATAATAGCCAGCAGCTAACATTCACCAGCCAAAAAATGAACGACCACCTACAAGAAATATTCACCACCCTGCGCAAAAACAAACTGCGCACAGCCTTAACGGGACTATCGGTTTCGTGGGGGATTTTCATCCTCATCGTGTTGCTGGGCGCCGGAAACGGATTAAAAAACGGCGTGATGGAAAACTTCAGCGACCGCGCAGTGAACCGGATAACGTTATCGTCGGGAACAACATCGATGACGCACCAAGGGCTGAAATCGGGAAGGAACCTGCAATTTCAGGACAAAGAAGTGGAACTCATCCGCGCCGATGTAAACGAAAGCCGCCTCATTGCGGCGCGTATAGACCGCACACAAACCATCACTTTCGGTTCGGAATACGGTTCGTACAACGTTCGCGGCGTGATGCCCGATTATATGGAAATTGAAAAATTAATCATCCGCCCCGAAGACGGACGGTTTATAAACGGCCTCGACGTTGAAGAAAACAACAAAATCATCGTCCTCGACAATAGAATCGCGGAAACACTTTTCCGAGAGAAAACCGCATTGGGAAGTTACGTGAAAGTGGGTAGCCTGATGTTTAGAGTGGTGGGAATAAACACCAAAAAAGAACGGTGGGGAACACCCACGGCATACATTCCGTTTTCAACAGCGCAAGCCATTTTTAATCCAAGCAAAAAATTCAACCAGATTACGTTCACGGTTGACGGATTGGAAACCAAAGAAGAAAACGACCGCTTCGACGAGTTTATCCGCAGCCTGATGGGACGAAGCCTCAACTTCAACCCGCAAGACAAGCAAGCGCTGTGGGTAAACAACGCGCAAGCCGATTACATAGAAACGCAAAAAATATTCGGCGGAATCACCCTTTTCGTAAGCATCATCGGCATTCTCACGCTTATTGCCGGAATAGTGGGCGTAAGCAACATCATGCTGGTATCGGTAAAAGAGCGCACGCGCGAAATAGGCATCCGCAAAGCCATCGGCGCGCCGCCCGCCTCCATCCTGAAAACCATTATACTGGAATCGCTCATCATCACCGCCATTTTCGGATATATCGGTTTGCTGGCCGGCATCGGGCTCACCGAGCTTGTCAACTTCGTGATGGAACAATCTGCCAACGGCGTTCAAGGGTCTGACGGTGAAACACAAATGTCGGTATTTAAAAATCCCACCGTAAATATGGGATACGCCATCTTTGCCACCGCTGTTCTGATTATTGCCGGAATTGTTGCCGGTTACCTACCCGCCCGCAAAGCCGTAAAAATTAAACCCATTGAAGCGATGAGACAGGAATAAACGCGACTTGGAGACAAGGAGATAAGGACATTTGGCGATTTGCGATGGTGAACCCACGTTTATCAAACCGTAAGGAACATATTCTTAAACTCCTTAACTGATACAAAAAATGAAAATGAAAATAAAACAACCAAATAAACAGCAGCCCACAAAGCCCTCTTTAGGGGAATTAGGGGTAAAAGCATCCCTTTGGGGGAGGTTTGGAGGGGCTTTCGACCTCGACCGCTGGTACGAAATATGGGTAACCATTACCCACAACAAATCGCGCAGCTTCCTCACCGCCTTCGGCGTATTTTGGGGAATGTTTATGCTGGTGCTGATGGTGGGAGCCGGAAACGCGCTCAACGAAGGCATTTCATCGCAAGTGGAAGGTTTCGCAAGCAATTCATGCTTTTTCTGGACACAAAACACATCGGAACCCTACAAGGGCTTCCGCAAAGGGCGCCGGTGGAATATGCTTAACAGCGATGTGGAGATTATCCGGCAGAAAGTACCGGAACTGCATTACATCTCTCCCATGCTCTTTGGCGGATCGGGCGACAGAAACGTGGTGCGGGGCGAAAAAGGCGGCTCGTATCAGGTGAAAGGATGTTATCCCGAATACGATTTGATAGAAAAAAGCAGAATAATAAGCGGCCGTTATATCAACGATATAGATATAGCCGAAAACCGCAAAGTCTGCATCATAGGCGAACGGATTTACGAAGTGCTTTTCCAAACGGGGGAAGACGCTATCGGGAAACTGGTGAAAGTAAACGGCATTTATTTCCAGGTCATCGGCGTAGCGCAAAAGATGTCGAATGCCAGCATCGGCGGTTCAACCGATGAGTCGGTAATTCTGCCTTTTTCCACCATGCAAAAAGCGTTTAATCAGGGCAACGTTATTCATTTTCTGGGAGCAACTTCCCGTCCCGGTGTAAAAGTGAAAGTGATGGAGGATAAAATCTCGGAAACCCTTAAAAGCATTCACCAAATCAGCCCCGATGACAACGAAGCCGTAGGCTCGGTAAATATCGAAGACCAATTCACCATGTTCAATTACCTGTTTCTGGGAATCAACGGGCTCATCTGGATTGTGGGGTTGGGAACATTGCTTGCGGGCGCTATCGGTGTAAGCAACATCATGCTTGTTACCGTGCGCGAACGGACGAAAGAAATCGGAATCCGCCGTGCGCTGGGAGCCACGCCCGGCAACATCATCGGCCAAATTCTTACCGAAAGCGTCGTGCTCACCGTTTTGGCCGGCATCGGCGGAATAGTGCTGGGCGTTGGGCTGTTGTCGGCCGTAGGAATCGCGCTCAGCCAGAGCGACCAGTTTTTTAAAGACCCGCAAATCGGATTCGGAATGGCAACGGGCGCTTTAGTAATTCTGCTGATGGTGGGAACCTTCGCGGGCTTTATTCCTGCACAACGCGCCATGATGATTAAACCCATTGAAGCGATAAGGGAAGAATAACTCAATACGATTTACGATTTATGATTTTGGAATTTGCAGTCAAAATCCTTACATAAGAAAACAAACAAATAAAAAATAAACACAACGTTATTGGCACACAGGTAAAGCAACTCAACGCAAAGCTAACAGCCAACAGCCAATAGCCAAAAGCTAAGAAAAAAATGAAAAAAGTACTCAAAATTGCAGGA
>JAUNRY010000021.1 GCA_030539475.1 Bacteroidia bacterium
GGATAATGCCAATCCATGGAGCATTTACTGGATTCATTTTTTAGGGGAGCGAGTGGACGTTTTTTCTTCAATAATAGGAAGAATAATCGACACACACGACTCTGACAGCAGCCGATATGGTGATCGGTTTTTACTATTTGAAGAAATATTTCAAAACTTAGAAATGGGGTATAGTCCAGAAAACCTGGAATATTCAAGTTTTTGCTTAATGCATTTTTTGGCATCTGTAAAATATTTGGTGCAATTCAGGGAAGTAAAAAGCATCAAAGAAAAAGATACGGTACAAAAAAGCATCTTATATATGAAAGAAAAGCTGGAAGATCGAATTACTCTTAACGAAATTGCACAACATGTAGGCTATTCGGCATCGCATTTTGGCAATCTGTTTGCAGAACAAACGTCATATTCTCCCATCGATTATTATAACCAACTAAAAATCCAGCGGGCGTGCTCTTACTTGCAATTTTCAGACTTAAAAATCAAGGAAATAGCTTTCCGTCTCGGCTATTTTGATCCATTTCATTTTTCAAAGGCTTTTAAAAAAGAAATGGATATTACACCCAGAGAATATAGAAATAAGTATCAATAATTAACCCTCATTTCTCCCAAAAAAATTCTTTTTTTTCCATTGTTTCCCCAACAACAAAAAACACTCACCAAAACTAATTGATAAGTGCTTCATTATTAAAGTGATCAGGCTGGGATTCGAACCCAGGACCCACAGCTTAGAAGGCTGTTGCTCTATCCAGCTGAGCTACCCGACCGAACCTTCCGTATTTCGGACTGCAAAAATACGGCAAATATCAGAATAAACAAAATTTCTACCGAACAACTTTGTCAATGTTCATGACATTGACAAAGTTAAGGCGCAAAATATTAACGCCTCTACATACCATTTTTTATTCTAATTTCTAACTTCAAATTTCTTTTTCTACAATATCCCCTGCCCCATCATGGCTTTGGCTACTTTCATGAAACCGGCAATGTTGGCGCCTTTCACGTAATTGACGAAACCATCGGATTCGGTTCCGTATTTCACGCAGTTTTCGTGAATATTTCCCATAATCCATTTCAGTTTTTCATCCACCTGCTCAGCCGGCCAACTGAAACGTTCGGAATTTTGGGTCATCTCCAACCCCGATACCGATACCCCGCCCGCGTTAGCGGCTTTTCCGGGTGCATACAGGATCTTGTGTTTATGAAAAATCTCGATCGCCTCCGGCGTGCTGGGCATATTGGCGCCTTCGGAAACGGCAAAAATTCCATTGTCAATCAATGCTTGCGCCTCATCGGCATCAATTTCGTTTTGCGTGGCGGAAGGAAGCGCTATATCGGCTTTTTCGCCCCACGGACGGGCGCCGGCTACGTACTTGCAGCCATACTCTTCGGCATATTCGCGAATACGCCCGCGATAGAGATTTTTCAACTCCATCACAAAATTCAGTTTTTCGGTTGTAATTCCGTCCGGATCGTAAATATATCCGTCGGAATCGGATAAGGAAACGGGAATGGCTCCCAGCTCAATCAGTTTTTCGCACGTGTATTGCGCCACATTTCCCGAACCGGATACCAAGCATTTTTTCCCTTTAATATCAATATTTTTGGTTTTTAGCATTTCCAGCAAGAAATACACGTTTCCGTAACCGGTGGCTTCGGGACGAATAAGTGATCCGCCAAACTCGCGCCCTTTGCCGGTAAACGTTCCGGTAAATTCTCCGGCCAGTTTTTTGTATTTTCCGAACATGTATCCAACCTCGCGGCCGCCTACGCCGATATCGCCTGCCGGAACGTCGGTATCCGGGCCGATAACGCGCCAAAGCCCTTCCACATAAGCCTGACAGAATCGCATTACTTCCCCGTCGGATTTTCCGCGCGGCGAGAAGTCGGAACCGCCTTTGGCGCCACCCATGGGAAGAGTTGTGAGCGCATTTTTAAAAGTCTGCTCAAAAGCAAGAAACTTTAAAATGGAAGTGGAAACGGAAGCGTGAAAACGAATGCCTCCTTTATAGGGGCCAATGGCGTTGTTGTGCTGCACCCGATATCCCATATTGGTATGCACGTTGCCTTTATCGTCCACCCAGGTTACCCTGAAAGAGTGAATCTTATCGGGAACAATCAACCGTTCAATCAGGTTAGCTTTTTCAAATTCAGGATGTTGGTTGTAAACCTCTTCGATGGACTCAACCACCTCTTCCACAGCTTGAAGGTATTCGGGTTCATTGGGGAAACGTCTTTTCACAAGACTGATTATTTCTTCGGATTTCATAAAATAATTTTAAATAAAAACGATAACTTAACACAATCACTTTGAAATGCAAAAGTAGTGAAATAAATTTAATTGAAAGAATTTATCCGTATTTTTCTATCTTTTGTCATTAAAGAGATTATTTTCTTAGATTTTTGTAAATCGGAACAAATACAATGACTCCCGACATGAGGATGGAGATAATGGTGATGGCGTTTATTTGGGCATTCAGGAGAATATAACCCACTAAAACCACCCAAAGTATAGCGATGAAACCCAATTGTGTTTGTGAAAACTTTCGTTTTGCCATAATATTTATTTTGCTGATAAATAATTTATTAAACAAGAAATCTGACTCAAATATAAAATACCGGGAACGAAAAAAGTGATCAAATCTTCTATGTATTTAAAAAAATCGCCTTGTTTCGTCCACAAAAATAGGGCGTTTTTATCGCCTGAAAAAATTTCCGGATAACAAAATAGGATTATAACGAAAAAAGGCATAGATTCACATCTACACCTTTTAAAAGACCCATAGAGAGTTAATGAAAAATTGATTTTTGCTATTTTTGAACCAAATGTAATATTGTTTACACTGCAAATATCAGCACTTATTGTTACAAAGCGGCTACATTTCGGTTAAGTTTTTGTTAAACTTTTTCAGGTGCTATGCACGACAAAAAAAAGTTTGCCTTGCAAGCAAACTTTTTTAGTTGTCTTTTAACCCCGGATTTCTCTTATTCCTGAACCAGGGAAATACTGATTTGTTGATTTTTACTCACTTCTATTTCTATTTCCGAGGGTTGATACGAAATTAATTCTACCCGTACCGAATGTTTGCCCGGTTTTAAATTGGTGATTGAGAAATTACCGTCCAAATTGGAATAGTATTTGCTTCCGTCGATTAGAATTGCAGCGCCTGCCAGTAATTCTTTGCTGTTGTTATCGATAACCGAACCGGTAATATCAACCGTGTTTACATTCTGAATAGCTTCGGTGGAGGCAACATTTTTTACGTTTTTATCGTTTTTGTTGTCATTGGCATATACCGAAACCGATAATAATACTGTAGCTATCAATACAATAATTGTTTTCATCTTATGTATTTGTTTTTTAAAAATTTTTCGTTTTAATCCAATACAAAGGTGAAACATAAATGTTACAGAACGGTTACATTTCAGTTAAGTTTTTGTTAAGTTTTTGCAACAATTTCAGATTTTCTCAATATTTTTTCTCGTCCACCAAATTACCTTTATCGTCCCACATACGCCAAAGGCCGGTTTTGTTGCCCTCGTAATAATTCATTTCGTAACGCTGGTTACCCAATTCATCCCAAATGCGCCAGGTGCCGTGCTTTACTCCGTTTTTATATTCAGCCTCCGATATGAGTTGCCCGGAAACGTCATATGTACGCCACAAACCGTGCAATTTACCCTCTTTGTATGAACGTACTTCTTTGGGTTTACGATTATCAAAATAAATGAGGTAAGCGCCTTCGGGCAAACCGTTTTTAATTTGCATCTCAAGTTTGAGCGTACCGTTATCGTGGTATTCGCGGTAATCTCCCGTATAGAGTTCATTTTGTCTCTGGTCGCGGTAGTAAACACCTTCATTCTGATAGATCTGAGGATTATCTTGCGGAGTTTGAGCCTGTAAGCTGAGAGCTAAAAATACGCCGCCCAAAAGTAATACTATTTTAGTTTTCATACGCGTTAAGTTTTTAAAGTTGTATCTAATAACAAAGATACAATTATCTTGGCAGATAAAACAAAAAGGTATCCCGATTTTTTACTCGGAATACCTTTTATTTTTATAAACCGGTTGTTCTATAATTAGAAATTATAACCTGTCCAAGCGAAGATATCGGTTGGGCATCCGGCATTGCCCGCTACTACGCTTACACCTGCTGCATCTTCAGGATTTTTCAAGCGTGCGGGAGCAGTTGTCAGCGAATTGGTAATACTGATGGTTGTTCCGGCAGCTGCACCGCCTTTGCCATCGGTAAGGTCAACCAAATCACCCACAGAACCTGTTCCTTTAATAAGAGCATTGGTAATGGTAGCTTTTGCACCGCGACGAATTTTAATGGCGTCCTGCATTTGAGTTTCTTTGCTTGTATTATGAGCCAGCCTCAAATCGATGGTCATATTTTTAACCGTGAAGTTAGATTGTCCGGGATGATCGGGAAAATTTCCATCGTGGTTACCGTCTGCCTCAATTCCGCGCGGATCAGATTCTGAGCTTACGAAGCCTGCTTCCCAAATTCCATAACAGTTCTCCAATGTACCTACGTAACCTTGAGTGAAGTCGAACATATCGTCGTCTGAATTCACAACAAGCAGGTTTTTAACATTCACGCTGCCGCCAAAGAACTCGATACCATCATCAGCGCCATTCGGAATGTAAATGTTCTCGATTTTAGTTCCGCTGCCAACACCATTAAGCGTTAAGCCATTGTGTTCAACGTCAGCATTCGAGCGAGCACCTGTATATGCAAGAACCACATATGAAAGTTCACCGGAGTTATCGGCAGGATTGTTTCCGCCGTAAAGGTGCGCTGTATGAATTTCGGTAGAACCGGTTGTTCCGGGAGGGCCTGCAAGCGGTGCTTTACCGTTAATAATCAGTCCGCCCCAGTGTCCTTGTGTAGCATTGTCAATATCGGCTGTCATAACAATAGGGGCAGCCGCTGTTCCTCTGGCAAAAATTTTACCTCCTTGCAATACAAGAATGTAATTGTTAAAGCCTTTTTTAGCTTTAATTTGAGTTCCCGCGGGAATATTCAATACGCCTCCGTCTTCAATAGTAACCGCACCTGTGATGGTGTAGGTTACGTTTGCATCTAATGTTTTAGTGTCGGTAATCGATCCTACCAACACATCTTCAGTTACGGGTACATCCGGATTATCTTCACCGCTTTCACCGCACGAAGTTAGCGTTATCGCTGTTAATAAAGCAGCGCAAGTCATCATACTTAAAAAAAACTTTTTCATTTTTAATTCAGTTTTAAGTTTATAAAAAATTTAGAATTTCAACATAATTTGTATTTGTAATACAGTTCATAATAGATTAGAAATCATAGCTGATACCCAAGCTCACATTTATCCCTTTCTTGTATTGATTCAGTACGATTTTGTCGTTCGAATCACTTGCTTCGCGTGTGAGTGTGTAGTTTGGATTCAGCAGATTAGTAGCTTTCAATTTGAGTGTTATATTTTGATTGAGTTTTGCTGATGATACAAAATCGAGCGTAGGAATACCTTTTTCGATAATATCTTTGAAGCCGCGTGAACCGATGGTGTGGATGCGATTACTGAAATAATTGAGAACAAGAGAGTTCACATAACTTTTCTGTCCGTTGGTGAAAGTATGCGAAATATCGAAGTTGCCTATAAAAGGAGCTGCTCCTTCCAGTTGCGTGTTTCGTTCTTCGGTATTAAGCAATTTCACCACAAGATTGGAATAGATATACGACGCATTTACTCCTACCGATAACCGATTGAGCGTTGTGCTGCTTGCATTGGTACGGGAGAAAATATTTTTTCTTACCTCAACTTCCATTCCGGCAACATTGGCTTTGTCGCTGATATTGGTGTATTCGAGCAACCCGGCCGAGTTTCCTTGATCGGCGCGTCCGATAGGATTTTGAATGATTTTGTAGAAACCCGTGAGAGAAATTAACTCCGACGGAGTAAGGTAATAGTCCCATTTTAAGTCGGCGTTGTAATTGTCAGACGGCTTAATATTGGGATTACCCTGGCTTGCAAAGCCGATGTTTACGTACTGATAGGGCGATATCTCTTTCGATTGCGGCAGCGTGTAGGTTTTACTTAAGCCCAACCGAAGCACGTTTTTATCGTTGACATCGTATTTCAGGTTCGCGCTTGGCAAATAGTAAAACTTATTGATACTCTCGCTGCCGATACCGGCATTTTGAGTAACGTAATCAACGGTTAAATCTATTTTGTCAACCCGAAATCCCACGTTGGCCAGCAATTTACTCGTTAACTGATAGGTTCCTTCGGCAAATCCGGAGTGAATATTCTTGGTAACCTCGTACGAGTTTGGGTCGCCTTGCGTCATTTGAAATTTGCCCGCATCCAAATTTGCCGTGTTGTAAAAATCGTCCAGTTGAAGATTTTCTATCGAAGCAGTTCCGGGAACGGCCGAAAAATTGTATTCTACCGCGTTGAAATCATTTTTCACAAAGCGTCCAACGTATCCGGCGCGGATGGATGAATTCTCATTGCCAAACCGGTCGTTTAACTTGTACTTCAACGTTGTTTTTGCGTTAATATCATTTTCGTTTAGCGTGGAGAAAAATCGTTTCTGACGATTACTTCCGGTAAGTATGTATGAGCCGTCCGTCATTCTCGACAGGTAGTTTTCCCGTCTATCAGGCTCCAGCCCTTTAATCGTATTGTACGATGCCCCTACTTCCAGATTCAACTTTTCCGACAACTCCCAATCCGTATCAACTTGATTGGTAATAAGCAGATTATCATTGGTTTGCTGCCTGCGGTAGAAACCCATGTAATCTTCGCTGTCCTGATGCCTTTCGGCATGTTTTCCCGCATATTCACCCACGTATTGGTCGTTGGCGTGAATCATCATAAAATTATATTGCAGATTGTGTTTGCGATTGATTCCGAAATTCACATTACCCAGTACCAGCTGGTTGGTGTTTTGCGAAAATCTTTTTCCTTCCTGATCCTGATAAACAAGGCCGTTGGTAATGGAGTTTCTAACGATTTCTTTGGTGTAGGAATAATCCACGTTGTGCGATGCTACCACGAAAAACGAAAGAGGATTGCTGTTTTCGCCTATGCGAAACGATTTGCCTCCCGACAAGCCGAAACTGTGGTTCAATGGCAGTTTTACAATGGATGGATCAAGGCTGTTTTTGAAATCGAATTTTCCTTGCGAAGGTTGAGCGTTGTTGGCAAATCCGAAATAATCGGAACCATCCTGACGGAGAAAGTCGGTGGTAAATGCTGTGGAGTTCAGTCCGGCAGCCACTTCAAGCCCCAAAGCCTGATCGCCGAAAAGTTCTTTCGATGTAATATCGATAATGGCGCCGCCCACATCTCCCGAATTGTTTCCGCTAAAAACCTTATTTACGCCGATGTTTTGAATAACATCCGTTCCAAAAAATTCCAGCGCAATGTTTTTGTATTCCGGATCTTCCGAGGGAATGGGAAAACCGTTGAGTAATGTAGCGTTGTATCGGTCGCCTAAACCACGTACAAAAACGTTTTTAACGCCTTCCTGACGCGAAATTCCCGCTACCTGCGCCACCGCGGCTTGCGCATCACCAATACCTTTGCGCGAGAGCTCACGTGCGCCCACAGCCTGCGTGGCCACCAACGCTTTGCGTTGCTCCAGAAGCAAAATGTTTTCGCTTTCGCGGTTGGCGCGGGCAACCACTTCTACGGCTTCGAGACTTATATCGTCTGAAGTCATTAAAATTTCGAGTTCTGTTTCTTTGTTGCTCTCAACCACCACTCCCGATATGTTGAGTGTTTGGTAGGCAACATAAGAAGCAGTGAGCGAGTACGTTCCGGGAGAAACGTTGGGAATAACAAAATTGCCGTCTAAATCGGCGGCGGCGCCTTGCGTGGTTCCGTCAATTAAAATAGACGCGCCAATAAGCGGTTCGTTGGTTTTAACATCAAGTATTATTCCTTTTATAGTGCCGTTTTGCGCCAAAGCAGCGCTTGAAAAAGCGAGTAGGAATACAATAGCGACAACTGTTTTCAATAAAGTTTTATGTGCCACAAAATCAATTTTTAATTTTCATTTTACGGCACAAAGGTCTAACAAAATTGTTACAGAACGGTTACGATAGAATTACGTTTTTGTTAAGTTTTTAGCAACAAAAAAAACCGGCGCTTCCGCACCGGTTTTTTCTAACTTTCTGATATTGCATCATTCTACAATCTTCATTATGGGTTGTCCCGCCTGAACAATGTCGCCCGGTTTTACATATATTTTATATGCCTTGCCCGCATATTCTGAAACAATATCGTTTTCCATTTTCATGGCTTCCAAAATAAGCAAGTGGGTTCCTCTGTAAATGTTATCGCCTTCGTGCACTTCAATTTTCATGATGCTTCCCGGCATAGGGCTTTCCACAACAAATCCGTGAGGTTCTTTTTCTTGCGGCGCGATAGGTGTTTCTTTCTGCTCCACAACCGGTTTTTCCTGTGGCCGGCGTAACGCAAATTCCGTTTCACGTATTTTTTTCAAATAATTGGTAGCAACGGCCGGAAAAAGTTCGAGTAATAATTGCTCTTGCTCGTTTTCTGCCAAGCGCACATTTCCGAACTCAGGCAAGGTTGGATTCTCCTGACATTTATACGTGCTTGTGTCGTACGGAATTTCTTCGCGGGTTCCGGCAATTTTCATCCTGAATTCGGGATCCACGGCAACGGGTGTTTTTCCGTACTCGCCTTTCACTAACGCTACAAATTGATTGGAAGCGTTGGCGTATTTATCGCGTCCGTTTTTAAGATTTAGCGCCGAGCTTACTGCCTGAACGCCTACAATTTGGCTTGTGGGAGTTACCAGCGGCGGCAATCCGGCATCGAGGCGAACGCTCGGGATGAGTTTCATGGCGTCTTCCAGAATATCCAGCGAATTGAATTGTTTCAACTGTGCCACCATATTGGTGTACATGCCGCCCGGAATCTCGGCATTCTTCACCATTTCATCGGGTTTCGGGAAATTGAAATAGGCCTCTATGGCATGGCAGGCAAGCAACAAGGCATTTTCATTGTTATTGTTGGCTGCAACAATGGCTTCGTCAAACAGTTTATCAATGTGTGCGGGCAGCTCGTCGGTAAGCGGATTGAACGGGTTAGGAAACTGTTTTACGGCATCAAACGCATCCAGCTCTTTGCGGATTTCAAGCAATTCTGCGTTGATTGCGGCAACGGCTTCCATGTTTACATCCAGCTCAATACCAAGCTTTTGAGAGAAAATATAAATTAATTCAATTGCAGGAGCTGCCGGGCCGCCGGCAAAATTCCAAATATTGGTATCCACGATGTCAACTCCGTTCACTATGGCCGCAAGTACCGATGCCAGTCCGTATCCCGGCGTGCAATGCGTATGAAAATCGATGGGAACGTTGAGTTCTTTTTTGAACAGCGATATAAGGTTGGCCGTACGCACCGGCGGAATAAGTCCGCTCATATCTTTGATGGTAATCATATCGGCGCCCAATGCCAGCATTTCTTTGGCTTTGTTGAGGAAATATTCATCGGTGAACACATTTTCTTTTTTCACGCGTACTTCTTCTTTCTTCGTGATAAGTCCGAAGAATTTCTTTTTTTCAACCGTTTTTACCTCATCGTCATACTTGGGATCAATGGTGTAACAAACGGCGCAATCTGCCATTCCACCGTATTTTTTAATGTACTTCACGCTCGATTTTATGTTGTCAACATCGTTCAGCGCATCAAAAATACGCATAATATTGAGTCCGTTGGCCACAGCATTTTTGAAAAATCCGTCGATAATTTCGTCGGGATAAGGTGCGTAGCCGTACAGATTTCGTCCGCGTGAAAGGGCGGTGAGTTTGGACGCTCCTTGCACCGCGTCGCTGATTTTTCTGAGCCTGTCCCACGGATTTTCGTTCAGATAACGCATCACGGAATCGGGGACGGCGCCGCCCCAAACTTCCATGGCATAAAAGTTGGCATTTTTGTAATAAGGCAACACTCTGTCGACTTGCGATTGATTCATTCTGGTAGCAAACGCCGATTGTTGACCGTCTCTTAATGAGAGATCCCTGATTAAAAGTTTTCTTTTTGTCATTTTCTGGTGGTTTTAGAAAATAGTTAGAACTATTTTGTGGTTTTTACTTATAATTTATAACTAAGATAAAATCCTTAAAAACAGAATTTTAATCTTATGATTACGCCTGCAAAGTAAGTAATTAATTTCGAATTATAAGCAAATAATTAAGGAAAAATTTCTGTAATTATTTTTGAAACTAAAAAAGCAGAATTTCGGAATTGAAATTCTGCTTTTATAAGGGTTTATTAGTGATGCTGCTACAAACGTTTTTTCGTTTTCCGGGATTTCTTGAATTCTTTTTTTGCCGGTTTATCGTCTTTGTATTTCTTTTTGTCTGAAGTATTGCTGTCGGCCAATTCAACCACCAGCTTTCTGTCTTCTACATACACTCCTTTGAAGGATTTAAGAATTTGGCCTGCCTTTTCTTCGGGAACTTCGAAGAAAGAAAAGTTTTTCATCAAATCGATGCGCCCTACCCTTATTTTTCCGGGCACGTGGTCGTTTATAAAACCCATGAGATTGGCGGGATTGGCTCCATCCATTTTGCCGAGGTTAATAAAAAAGCGCGCATAACCTTTCTCGGCGTTTCTTGGGCCGGATTCGTTTCTGTCGAATTTTTTTCCTCTGCCGCCGCGTTCTTCATTTTTTGAGCTTCGCTCCTGGGGTTCTTCAATTTCTTCGGCGGCCTGGTAATAATCGATAAGTCGGTTGAACTCAAGCGACACCACGCGTTTGATGATGTCTTCTTTTTCCAGCCAATCGAGTTTCCGGTAAATGGAAGGTAAAAGCCGTTCGATTTCGGCTTCGTTTACTTTCACTTTTTCAATTTTATCCACGAAATTGAAAAGCTGTTTTTCGCAAATTATATCGCCTTTGGGAATGGGGCGTTTTTCGAATTTTTTGTTAATCAGTTTTTCTATTTGCGCTACTTTTCCTTTTTCTTTCGTGTGAATAATGGCAATGGAAGTGCCTGTTTTTCCGGCTCTTCCGGTGCGTCCGCTGCGATGGGTGTAAATTTCGAAATCATCGGGAAGGCCGTAATTAATTACGTGCGTTACGTCGTCCACATCCAAACCGCGAGCGGCCACATCGGTTGCTACCAGCAATTGGAGATTGCGGTTCCGGAATTTGTTCATCACATAATCGCGCTGCGCCTGCGATAAGTCGCCGTGCAACGAGTCGGCATCGTATCCGTCCTGGATGAGTTTATCGGCAATTTCCTGCGTTTCTTTGCGGGTGCGGCAAAAAATAATGCCGTACACATTGGGATAATAATCGGCGATTCGTTTCAGCGCCAGGTATTTATCTTTGGCATGAACCACAAAATAAATATGCCTTACGTTTTGCGCGCCTTCGTTTTTCCTTCCGATGGTTATTTCCATGGGATTGTTCATGTATTTGCGCGTTATTTTGGCAATTCCCTGCGGCATGGTGGCGGAAAAAAGCAGCATGCTGCGCGACTCGGGCACGTGGCCGAGTATTTCATCGATGCTTTCCGTGAAACCCATGTTGAGCATTTCATCGGCTTCGTCGAGCACAACGGTGTGTACGTTTTCCAGTGAAACCGTTTTGCGGTTTATTAAGTCAATCAGCCTTCCGGGCGTGGCCACGATAATATGCACGCCTCTTTTGAGGGCGCGGATTTGGCTGTCGATGCTCGATCCGCCGTAAACGGGAAGAATTTTTATGTCTTCCACGTATTCGGAATACTCCGTTAAATCGCCCGCTATTTGAAGGCATAATTCGCGCGTAGGGCACAACACCAGGGTTTGTGGCGCGAGCAGCGATGTGTTGGTTTTTTGTATCACGGGAATGCCGAAAGCGGCGGTTTTGCCGGTTCCGGTTTGCGCGAGAGCGATAATATCGCGCGTGTTGCCCAAAAGCTGCGGAATCACTTCTTCCTGCACGGGCATGGGTTGTTCGTAACCCAATTCGGTAATGGCGCGCATGATTTGAGGCGCCACTCCGAGTTCTTCGAATGTTCTCATCTTTTCTTTAATTTAATTGTGAAAGTATTCGCATTTTCTCGAAACCCCCACAACACGACTATATATAAAGATGTGAGAAAAATTGAATAATTGTACTTGCCAATGGCCAATAGCTGACAGCCAATTAGCTGATTTTTTTAAAATCGGGCGCAAAGGTACGGAAAATAAATGGATTATTAATTATAGAGAAGATGTTTACGCAATAAAATACGTTTTCCGGATGTCAATTTGAGTTCTTTTTCCAGGTAATTGTCAATTGTTCCGTATTTTTGATTGATGTAATCGATGGAATAATTTATATAAGCCACATTTACCGACATAAGAGCGGTAACTGCTTCCTGAAAATATTCGGGCTTGTCTTTTACGTTTTCGGCAATGGCGGAGATATCTATGGTTTGGCGCGACAATAGATAATCGTCTATTGCTACGTTTTGCGGAATGCCCAGAGCATAGAGTATGAAAAAAGCGGCCAGTCCTATCCTGTCTTTTCCCAACGAACCGGTAAGCAACACAGGGTAATTGTTTTCATCGGTAAGAATATTGAACATTTCGGCAAACTCCGTCTTGTAATTTTCAATAATTCCAATGTACGAGTTCTGAACATCGCGAATGGCATCGCTGCGGGTTAGTTTTTCGTTGTCCATCATCTCGTTAATTGTTTCATCGTCCATGGGAGTAATCGGCAGCGATATTTTCCGGATGGTGGGATGAACGAGAATGGGGTATATTTTTACGGTTTTGTCGGATCGGAAATCAATAATGGTTTTTATATTCAATCGCCGTAGGCGTTCCTGATCATACAACGTGGCGCTGCTTAAATCTCCCGACCGGAAAACTCTTCCCCATTTCATTTGCTGGTCGGTATGCGTGAAATATCCGCCCAAATCCCTGAAATTTTTTATGTTGCTCATTTCTATAATCCGGTTGGATATGATTCCCGAATATGCCGATGTGGTTTTTAAAATGTAAAACTCTCTTATGTCGGGACTCGATGGGCTTATAATGGTAACCTGGTCGGTTATATTTGATGTGCGGATGGGCGTAAAATTACCTATATCTGTGTCGGAATGAGAAGAATAAATGTTGATATCACCCTCTTGGTCGGGACTCACTTCCCATTTAAGAAGCATATCGCCATCTTTATTCTTTTCCGCCACAGATGTAATTTTTACTGTTGATGCGCAACCCGTGGCAATCAACAGGCAAATTGCCGGAATAAGTATGAAATTATATTTCTCCACCCGCGTTTGATTTTGGCAAGCAAATATAGCTAAAACATTTTGTAATCAAAACTCTTGCATTTCCAACTTAACAATAAATAATTAGATTTTCGCCATTTTTTATAACTTTAAAACATAAGCAATTGGATAAATAATATTTATATGATACTTTTGCATTTGTGTTTTAAGGGTGTTGATAAATTGTTGATTAAATGTAGAGGAATATTCCATAAGTTGATTTGCAAAATTCCTTTTTTTCCTTATAGGGAAATTTAATTTAATAAACATAAAAAAATTCAGCTGAATTTCTGTGAAACTTTTCACGATGTATCAACAGAAAAATTGTAACAATTTCGAAATATTTAATCAACAATTAAGTTATGATACGGTTGTTGATAAAGTATATAATAAATTAATAATAAAATAATTACAGTTAAATATTGTTGTTGATAAAACAGTTCTGCCGGTGTTATTTTTTTAATAACTAATTTTGCAACTTTTTATTCAGTTATTTATCAACAGTATCAACAGGCATTCATCATCATCATTTATTTTTTTAGTTTTTAAATATAATATTAATAAATAATGTTCAATGGAAAAAAAAGAATTGATTGAGAAAATAAATATCCTGCGCAAAGAAAAAAATGCTATCATCTTGGCGCACTATTATCAGGAAGCCGATATTCAGGATATTGCCGATTTTGTAGGCGATAGCCTTGCCTTGGCACAATGGGCTGCGAAAACCACGGCAGATATTATTGTGCTTTGCGGCGTTCATTTTATGGCAGAAACAGCCAAAATACTTTCTCCCGAAAAGCGGGTTTTCATACCCGATATGATGGCGGGCTGCTCGTTGGCGGAAAGTTGCCCGGCCGATGAATTTGAGAAATTCACGCAAGCGCATCCCGACCATACGGTGATATCGTATGTAAACACCACGGCGGCGGTAAAAGCCGTAACCGATATTGTGGTAACTTCCACCAACGCCAAACAAATTGTAGACTCGCTTCCCGAAGATGAAAAAATTATTTTCGGGCCCGATAAAAATTTGGGAGATTACATCAATAAACTTACCGGGCGAAATATGTTGCTTTGGGAAGGAGCTTGCCACGTACACGAACAATTCTCACTGGAAAAAATTCTGGAATTAAAAAAACAATATCCCGACGCGTTGCTGTTGGCGCATCCCGAATGCAGGAAATATATTTTGGAAATTGCCGACCACGTGGGTTCCACATCGTCTATTATAAAATTTGCCCGAAATTCCGATAACAAGCAATTTATTGTGGCTACGGAGTCGGGAATTTTGCACCAAATGCAAAAAGAAAATCCCGAAAAAGAGTTTATACCTGCTCCTCCCGAAGATTCTACTTGCGCCTGCAACGATTGTTTTTATATGAAAATGAATACGTTAGAAAAATTATATTTGTGTTTAAAAAACGAACGTCCCGAGATTTTTGTAGATGAAGAAGTGAGGGTAAAAGCAATCGGATCGATTGAAAGGATGTTGGAAATATCAGCAAAGCACGGATTGTAATGACGATGCGTTTAAACAAATTCATCTCCGAAAGCGGCATTTGCTCACGACGCGAAGCCGATAAATACATTGAAGCCGGCCAAGTGTTGGTAAACGGAAAACGTGCCGAAATTGGAACTACGGTTTCCAAACACGATAAAGTTTTGGTTAATGGTTTGCTTGTAGAATCGAAAGTGGAAGAAGATTTCGTGATACTGGCATTCAACAAGCCACGCGGCATTGTGAGCACCACCGACAAAGCCGAACGCGACAATATTGTGGATTACGTGGGTTATCACGAGCGGATTTTTCCTATCGGGCGATTGGATAAAGATTCGCAAGGATTGATTTTTTTGACCAACGACGGCGATATTGTAAACAAAATACTTCGGGCCGGAAACAGGCACGAAAAAGAATACATTGTAACCGTAAATAAACCGGTTACCGATGAATTTATAAAAAGAATGTCCGGCGGAATTCCTATTTTGGGAGAAGTAACCAAAAAATGCAAAGTAGAAAAAATATCGGAATACGTTTTCAACATTATTCTTGTTCAAGGTCTCAATCGACAAATCCGCAGGATGTGCGAATATTTAGGATACGAAGTGCAGAAGCTGGAACGTATCCGGATTATGAATATCTCACTGAAAGGAATCGGCTTGGGCGATTGGCGTTTTCTCGAAGAGAACGAAATGCGTGAACTGAAAGCTGCCATTGCCGATTCGGCAAACGAAAATCAGCCTGCAAAGCCAAAACAACAAATTACATCCCACCAAAAATCAACGAAGAAAACTTCCCGTTCCACATACCAAGAATCGTTTGTTGGTTCCAAGAAAACCCAATCCAAACGTAACGATGGTTTTGTGAATCCAAAAGCAAAAGAATTGAGGGGGAAAGGGAAACCACAAACAAGAACCTTTAGAAAAAACAAGTAATTTTTTGTACCTTTGCACCCTTAAAAAAATAACAGGCTGTTTCGCCTGAAGTTTATAATCTGAAAGCGAAGCAGCCTAATAATCTCTACAAAATGGCTTTACAATGCGGCATCGTTGG
>JAUNRY010000022.1:0-2539 GCA_030539475.1 Bacteroidia bacterium
TGCGCGTAAACGCTGTTGCCTGCCACTAAAAGAAGCGCCAGCGGCAGGGCAATTAAATACTTGGCCAGCTTTCTTGCCGGCGATTTGGTTTTGTTCATCATCGTGATTCTCTGTTTTAGTTGTGATACGTTGAAATTATTTACCAGTTGCGCGTTGTTTTGGTGATACGTCAAACGCAGCAGGTGGTATTGGTAATCGCGGCTGTTAACGCCGTAGCGCAACACGCCGTTATCGGCAAGGTGTTCCAGGTTTATGGTGATTTCGCGTTTCATCAGCCATACCGCCGGGTTCCACCAGAAAAATATACTAAGCAGCTCCATCAGCATAATATCGGCCGAATGCCATTGGCGCGCGTGTGTTTGCTCGTGCAGCAATATCTGTTTCGTTTCGGCCGGGGAGTGCGAATCTACATGGATAAAAATCCACCGGAAGAAAGAGAATGGCGTTATTTCCTCGTGTAAATCGAACACGCGGATACCATCGATATCCTTTCTTTCGCTTTTGTGCTTGATGTGCAAAATACTTATCAGCTGCCACACAAACCGGATGAGGAAAAACACGAATCCTGCCGAAAACGCGAGAAGCAGAACACGCCACCAGTTAACCTCAATGTTGCTTTCGGGTTCCGCCACCTGAATTTCATCGGCTAACACCACGGCGAAACTTGGTTCCTCCACCATTACCTGAGCGGTGTATTCCTGCGGTTTTTCAAATGTGAAGATATTTCCCCACGCCGATACCGCCACAAACGGATACACAAATGAAAACCCTATGGCTACCAACAAGAAATAGCGCCGGAAAGCGAAAAAAGTATCTTTCTTCAGGAAAGCGATATACAGCAGATAAAAAATTATCAGCGCTGCGTTTACTTTTATGATATATGCTATGAGTTGTTCCATTTGTTTAGAAGGTTTCAGGTTTCAGAACACAGCCATTGGATTATTAGCAATCTGCTGCCTGACATCTGTTGGTGAAAGCGGCCTGCTGCCTCACAAAATCTATTTCTGCTTTTTCTCTATCAATCGGATAATCTCTTCCAGTTCTTCGGCCGAGATTTTGTGTTCCTTGGCAAAAAACGATACCAGTTCCTTGTAGGAGTTATCGAAATAGCTCTTTACCACTCCCGAAAGGAAATGACGTTTGTACGACGCTTCGGATATTTTTGGCGTGAAAACCTTCATGTTGCGGGTACGCGATTTATTGAGATAACCTTTGTTTTCGAGGTTACTGAACACCGACGCCACGGTGGTGTAAGGCAATTTAGGATCGCCAATTCTGTCGTGTACGTCCTTTATGGCACATTCTCCCAGATGCCATATATGAAGCATGATTTTTTCTTCGGGATGAGTTAATTTTTCCATATTTATTTAGTTGTTTAAATTGATACGACACAAAAATACGAATAAGTCGTATATAAAGATGGTTTTTACGGAAAAAATAAAGTTAAAAAAACGAAAAAGCGGATTATTTATAGAAAGGCGTATGAAAAAACGCCCGGTAATACCTAAATCACCGGGCGTTTTCAAACAATTATTATTATGAACAACAAATTATTTCGGATTCACCCGGAACGTTTCGTCGCCATCGGCAAAGAATTTCACTATCTGGTTAGCGGCGGCAAGGCCGGCGTTGATATTGGCTTCGGCGGTTTGTGCGCCGCATTTTTTAGAGGAAGCCAAATAGCGGGCGCCGAATTTTTCGGCCGCTTCATCGTGAACAGACAAGCGGATATCGGTGGCGTATTTAAATTTGGGGCGTTCCTCCATGATGCGCGTCAAATCGGCTTCGTTCACCACTTCTTTGCGGGCGGTATTTATTACCATGCCGTTATGCGGCAACTTGCTCAGCAAATTGTAATTTACAGTTTGCAGCGTGTGCTGGTTTTTTGGCATGTGAAGCGAAACAATATCGCTTTTTTCGTACAATTCTTCGGGCGTTTGCACGGCCGTAACGTTGAATTCTTTTCCTTTTTCCGGATTGCGCGCCAGCGATGGAGAGAACGCAAACACTTCCATACCGAATCCGTTGGCAATGTTTGCCACCAGTTTTCCGATGTTTCCGAAAGCGTGCAAACCCAGCTTTTTGCCTTTCAGTTCAGAACCCATGGTTCCGTCGAATCCGCAACGGGCAAGGTTCAACAACATTCCGAAAACAATTTCGGCCACGGCGTTGGAATTTTGTCCGGGCGTATTCATTACACACACGCCGTTACCGGTAGCTGTTTGGGTGTCGATGTTGTCGTATCCGGCGCCGGCACGAACCACAATTTTCAGGTTGGGAGCGGCATCCAGCACTTCTTTGTCCACGATATCGCTGCGCACAATCATGGCATCGGCATTGGATACGGCATTCAGCAGGTCTTTTTTATCGGTATATTTTTCCAATAAAAGCAGTTGGTGTCCCGCGTTTTCAATGATCTCCCCAATTTGTTTAACCGCTTCGGGAGCAAACGGTTTTTCGGTTGCAATTAAAATTCTCATAATAGTTGTGGTTTAAATGATACTGCACGAGGTGTTGAGCGTAGGGCGCAGGTTGGCGT
>JAUNRY010000022.1:2639-6327 GCA_030539475.1 Bacteroidia bacterium
TCAACGCTTCCGCATCTTACCCAATGCCCGGCGCCCTATACTCAATGCTCGGCGCTATTTACTTTTTTCAAATTCGTTCATACAGTCAACCAGCGCCTGAACGCCCGATTTTGGCATCGCGTTGTAGATTGACGCGCGGAAACCGCCGATGGAACGGTGCCCTTTTATGCCCGACATGCCTCTTTCCGTAGCGAATTTCTGGAATTCGGGTTCAAGTTCTTTGTACTCGTCTTTCATGACGAAGCATACGTTCATCAAAGAGCGGTCTTCTTCGTTGGCTGTTCCTTTAAAAATTTTGCTGCTGTCGATGGCGTCGTACAAAATTCCGGCTTTCTCCACGTTTATTTTTTCCATTGCAGCCAAACCGCCAAGCCCTTTCAGCCAGCGAAGGGTTTCCATGGCCGAGTAAATGGGCAATACGGGAGGCGTATTGAACATGGAGCCGTTTTGGATGTGCGTGCGGTAATCGAGCATGGTGGGAATAGGACGGCTTACTTTTCCCAACAACTCTTCCTTAACAATAACGAAAGCTACGCCGGCAGGCGCCAGGTTTTTTTGCGCGCCACCGTAAATGAGTCCGTATTTTGACACATCTACCGGGCGAGAGAAAATGTCGGACGACATATCGGCCACCAAAGGCACGGGGCAATCGATATCCTTGCGGATTTCCGTTCCGTAAATGGTGTTGTTGGTGGTGATGTGGAAATAATCTGCATCCGAAGGAATGGTATAATCTTTCGGGATGTAGCTGTAAACAGAATCTTTGGATGAAGCAACTTCAACCGCTTCGCCAAAAAACTTAGCCTCTTTCAACGCTTTGTTTGCCCAGGTACCCGTGTTGAGGTATGCCGATTTCTTTTCCATCAGGTTGTAGGGAACCATGCAGAATTGAAGGCTGGCTCCACCGCCCAGGAAAATTACCTGATATCCTTCGGGGATATCGAGCAGTTCTTTAAACAAGGCAACGGACTCGTCCATAACTGCCTGAAAATCTTTGGAGCGATGGCTGATTTCGAGGATGGATAGCCCAATTCCGTTGAAATTCTCTACAGCTTCCGCTGTTTTCTTAATAACTGGTTCTGAAAGGATTGATGGTCCTGCACTGAAATTGTAAATTTTCATACGATTTAGTTTTTTAAAAATTGAAATTTAAGGATTATGTGGTTTTAAAATTTATGTTCTAATTTGGAACAAAGATATAAGTTTATTCGTAAGTTTCAATGAGAAAACCGAAAATTATTTCATTTGCCGGATAATCCTATTGTTTGTATATTTGCAGCTCGAAATTAGCTGTTGGCTGTTAGCCATTATCGAGCGGCGGGGAGCGCAAATAGTTGAAGATACGTGTAAGAAAACGGAAAACTTTCTTCACAACTGTTTCACCGGCCCATCATCAAGCTAACAGCCGATAGCCAACAGCCATAAAATGAACTCACCCTATCCATCCATTTTATTAGAAAACGCGGTAAACGAGTTTGCCAAGCTGCCCGGAATCGGTAGAAAAACGGCGTTGAGGCTGGTGTTGCACCTGCTCAGGCAAAGTGAGGCGCAGGTTGAAGACTTTGCCCGGGCAATGGTTACGCTGAAACAGGAAGTTAAATACTGCGCGTGCTGCCACAATATTTCCGACAGTGAAGTGTGCGGCATTTGTTCCAATAAATCGCGCGACATGTCACTGGTTTGCGTTGTGGAAAATATCCGCGAAGTGATGGCCATTGAAAACACGGTGCAATTCAAAGGATTGTATCACGTGCTGGGCGGAATAATTTCGCCCATCGACGGCATCGGCCCTTCGGATTTGCAGATTGCGAGTTTGGTTGAACGGGTAAAAAGCGGCGAGGTAAAGGAAGTGATTTTGGCGTTGAGCGCCACGATGGAAGGCGACACAACCAATTTTTATATTTTCCGCAAACTGCAGCCCTACGATGTGAAGGTGAGTATTATTGCGCGAGGCGTATCGGTGGGCGATGAGATAGAATATGCCGATGAGGTTACGCTTGGGCGCTCAATCATGAACCGCACGCCATTTGATGAATCGTATAGGTTGATAGGGAAATAGTTGGTGACGGATGATGGATGACCGATGACCGATGAACGGTGGCGGATGGCGGATCTTAAAAAAATAGTTGCAAATGATTAAAACCATAAAAGAATTAAACATCCATTTCTGGATAAGCATTGTTGTTTTGACGGCGTTGCTTTTGCTTGCTGTTTTTAACTTGATACGTTTTAAAACGGCAACTCCCGTAACCACCACGGCCGAAATGTATGCCATTGCCGTAACATTGATAGCCATTCCCGTTGCCCTGAAACTGTTTGCCGATAGAATCGCAAAAAAGCCGGAGGGCACGGATAAAAACAAAGCCATTAAATTGTATAAAAGTGCGTTTTTTTTGCGGTTATACATTATCAATGCCGTTGTGCTGGGAAATATTGTGTTGTTTGTTTTGTCGGGAAACAATAATTTTGCGTGGCTTGCCGTAATTGCCTGTATGGTGTATATGTTTTGCAAGCCCTCTCGCGAAGAACTGGAGAATATAACTCAACGAGATGAGAACGAATGAGATGAAAGACTTTTTTTCCAACGACTCTATCTTTCTACGGCCGCTGGAACCCGAAGACCTGGAGTTTTTCTACAAGTGGGAAAACGACACCACCCTGTGGAAACACGGTTCAACGGTAGTGCCGTTTTCGCGGTTTGCCTTGCGGCAATATATCGCCGATTCGCAGCTGGATATTTTTCAATCGCGCCAACTGCGGATGATGGTAGTGGAAAAATCGGCCAATGTGCCGGTTGGCACGGTGGATCTGTACGAGTTTGACGCGCTCAACCGCCGCGCGGGAATCGGTATCCTGACAGATAAAGACTTCCGGCGAAAGGGGTACGCGTTGCAGGCGTTGTCGTGCATAGAAAGATATGCTTTTAATCACCTTAATTTGCATCAGCTTTATGCTTTCGTTCCCGAAAAAAATGTGCATAGCCACTCGCTCTTCGCCAAAGCCGGATACATAAAAACGGCGGTGCTGAAAGATTGGATTTCCATCGGAACCGGTTTTACCGATGTAATCGTTATGCAACGTGTAAACAGTTTTCAGTAAACATCAAACATCAAACATAGAAATATGCAGGAAGATATAAAAAAAGCGTGCGAAGTAATGCGCAACGGCGGAGTAATTCTCTATCCAACCGATACGATATGGGGAATTGGCTGCGATGCTACCAACGAAGACGCCGTAAAACGGGTTTACGAGATTAAGCGGCGCAACGATTCAAAATCGATGCTGGTGCTGATGGAAAATCCGGCAAAACTGCAAACATACGTTTCGGAAGTTCCCGATATTGCCTGGGATTTAATCGATTTATCCGACAAACCGCTCACTATTATTTACGACGGCGCCAAGAACCTGGCAACCAACCTCATTGCCGAAGACGGCTCCATCGGAATACGCATCACTTCGGAATTGTTTTCTGCCGAACTTTGCAAACAGTTCCGCAAACCCATTGTTTCCACATCGGCCAACGTGAGCGGCGAGGCTGCTCCCGCTGTTTTTAAAGAAATTTCGGAAGACATAAAGAAATCGGTGGATTTTGTGGTAAGCTACCGGCAAAAAGACAAAAACAAGGCGCAGCCATCGGGCATTATCAAGCTGCCTAAAAACGGAACTATTGAGATAATCAGGAAATAGC
>JAUNRY010000022.1:6427-15808 GCA_030539475.1 Bacteroidia bacterium
TAGCCATTAGCCATTAGCTGTTGGCAAGAGGGTTGGAATACCCACCGTTTGCCTAAACAATTCAACGCAAAGCTAAAGGCCAAAAGCAAAAAAGTAAAAGAATGAAATTTCAGGAAATCTACAATAAACTGCACAATTGGCGCAGGGCGCACATCAAGGAACGGCATTTCTTGTTGTTTGCCTGTTTTGTCGTAGGTATTCTTACCGCGCTGGCAGCTTATGTGTTGAAGTTGGCCGTGCATTCCGTAGGCGTGTTTCTTACGAATAATTTTTCGCAAACCGGAGCCAACTATCTGTATCTTGTTTACCCCATCATCGGCATTCTGCTTGCCGGGCTGTTTGTTAAATACCTGCTTAAAGACGACATCAGCCACGGGGTTACAAAAATTCTCTATGCCATTTCGCAACGAAAAAGCCGCATAAAGCCGCACAACATGTACACTTCGCTGATTGCAAGCTCCATAACCATCGGTTTCGGGGGTTCGGTTGGAGCGGAGGCGCCCATTGTGCTTACCGGCTCGGCAATCGGCTCTAACGTGGGGCGGTTTTTCAAACTCGACCAGCGCAACCTGATGCTGCTTGTGGGTTGCGGAGCGGCCGGCGCCATTGCCGGGATTTTTAAAGCGCCCATTGCCGGAATCCTTTTCGTTATCGAAGTGCTGCTGCTCGATTTAACGCTGTCGTCAATCCTTCCTTTGCTGGTAACGGCGGTTACGGCCACCACCATATCGTATATCCTCACCGGAACCGACGCCATGTTTGCATACACGCAAATGGAGATTTTCACGTTAAACAGGATTCCCCACGTGATAGCGCTGGGAATTATTTGCGGTTTTCTTTCGCTCTACGTAACCCGAACCATGAGCTGGAACGAAGACCTCTACTCCAAACTGAAGCCCTGGGGGCGGTTTGCGTTGGGTGGCATTACATTGAGCGTACTCATTTTCTTGTTCCCGCCTTTATTTGGCGAAGGCTATAATTCCATTGAAGCGCTGCTTGCCGGAGGCAATAAATTCAACGAACTGCTGAACGAGAGTTTCTTTTACAACACGGAAAACCGGTGGGGAATTGTTATTTTTCTCGGTTTAATCTTGTTTTTCAAAACTTTTGCTACCAGCGCCACAAACGGCGGCGGCGGAACGGGAGGGATATTCGCTCCAACGTTATTCATGGGGTGCATTGTAGGATTTATTTTTTCTTATACGCTCAACGAAATGGGCATCGGCACCTATCTTCCGCAGGAAAATTTCGCGCTGATGGGAATGGCAGGCGTCATGGCCGGCGTGATGCACGCACCCCTTACCGGCACGTTTCTTATTGCCGAGCTTACCGGCGGTTACGAGTTGTTTCTGCCGCTGATGATAGTTTCCCTGTGTTCGTATGCCACCATCATTATTTTCGAAAAACACAATATCTACGCCATGCGTTTGGCTAAAAGCGGTGAGCTTATCACGCACCACAAAGACAAGGCAGTTCTCACTTTCCTGAAAGTGGAAGATATGCTGGAAACGGATATCCCCGTGGTTCATCCCGAAATGACACTGGGCGAAATGGTGAAGGTAATTTCGAACAGCAACCGGAACATATTTCCGGCAGTTAACGATGAAGGCGTCCTGCAAGGGATTGTGCTGCTTAACGATATCAGAAACATTATGTTCCGCCCCGAACTTTACGATTCTTTCAAGGTGAAAAAGTTTATGGTAGGCGCTACCGCGGAAATAAAAATGGATACGCCAATGGAAAAAGTGATGAACACTTTTGAGGATACCAAAGCGTGGAACCTGCCCGTGGTGGACAACAACCGAATTTACAAGGGAATTCTCTCGCAATCATCCGTCTTTAATTTTTATCGCGATGTGCTGGTAGATACTTTTTCCGATGAGGATGAGTGATAAAGCAGCGAGGCGGCTTTGCGAAACGGCGACGGAGGTTTTCGCCAAATCTCTCTTGTCTCCCTGTCCTTGTCTCTTCTCACAATCTATCTTACCAACACCTTTAAATTCTTGTCGGCGCCATTCACACTTACTTTCACCACATACATCCCTTTGGCTAAGTGCCCTGTCGAAAAAGATGTTCGGTTGATGCTGCTTTCCGCCTTTCCTTCAAAAACTTTTTGTCCCGACACGTAGAAAACTTCCCACGATATAAGGTCTTTGTTCGATTCGATAAAAATTCTGTTCACGGCGCTGTTATGGTAGGCTTTTATCTCCGCTTCGGTTTGTTCGGGGCCCGGGGGAGCCGATAATCCCGTGCCGATTACATACGGCGCGATTAACAAAGAGGTATTGACGGGATTTTCCATGTTTTCGGAAGAACGAACCCAGCCCGCAGCGTTTTTCATCCAGGCCGTAGATGCAATTCCCGAACCTATTTTTCTCGGCTGCACGTTCAACAGCGAAAATCCGTTGGGCACGTTGTTAGCCTCTGTATAGGAAATAAAGAATTTCCCCGAAACATCCACAGGATCAGAGAATTTCACGTAGTTTTCCACGTTGTTTCGCATATCGCGCCGTGTTTCGCGAAAACTCCCGTTTTGGTAATAACGATACGAGTAGTTGAGCGGCTCTTCGTGCAATAAAGCTCCGGGGGCTCCGTCATTGTCGCCGTAAATTTTTAGCCGGATATTTAAATTAAGTACATTGTGGGTGATGGGCGAGGTTACAAAAACTCCTTCGAGCCTGGCGGGCGACGATGTCTGAAATTCTTCGGCAAACTCGTTGTATCCGAACGTGTTGTTGGTGGCAAACATGGGCACGGAATTGTGATACGTTTGGATAACGGTATCGCCGGCAACGTAGTTGGAGTTTTTTGTGTACGGCTGATTGGCGTACGGGTTAAACCCATCGATCTGTTGAAATTGAGAATCTTCGGGGTCGAGGTAGTTTTTTAATGAATTTGGATTTCCTAATGAACCTGTAACATTCCATGCCTTATTAAATGACGCATAAACATCAGGGCCTTTGGGTGATGAACAATACGACTCGCCACCGGTAAGTGTTCCCAACACTCTTTTGTCTTTGTCAAGCAGCGGAGAGCCGGATGATCCGCCTTCCGTTGCGCCAACATCCCACGCGCGAACAGCCCAGTGGGCATTGGGTTCCATGTTGTATTTCGGATTATTAAAAGTAGCAACAACCAACGCTTCATTTTCAATGGCTACTTTTTTCACACCTCCGTTGGGATGATGGAGTCCGTGAAAAGGCGCTTGTGGAGAGGAGCTTACATTCCATCCCAGGTATTGAGGCTGGTATTCTTTGGGAGGAGCCTGCTTGAATTTCAACAAGGAAATATCGTATCGCTCATTGATTAAGACCGAATCGGCAGAAGCCAATGTCATTTGAATCGGCCCGCGTATTTCTTTGTCGCAAACCGGCGATTGGTAACCGAAAAAAGCCACAATAGTTCCTCCCATCACATCGTATTTGCGATTGGCTAAGAAAGCAGGATCGTAATCCTTGTTGATACAGTGGGTTGCCGTTATAAGATAGGGCGTGCCATCGTTAGCAGAATTATTGATGAGCGAGCCGGTGCAATACGTTGTGCCATTGATAATAAGAGCGACAACGCCGCTTCCTGCCCGGATATCTTCGGGATAACAAACGATGTTGGGGTGGCACGATTGTTCCGGATCGCGCGGTTCCGTTGCCCGAAAAATACCGCGAAAATCGTGGTTCACCTCGCCAATTTCAATTTCACCTTTGAAAGCGGCATTCAGCGGCTCCTGATATTCCACGATAATTTCATCCCCTGCTAAGGGTTGTACGGGCAGGAGATTCAAATCGGTATTGTTTTCTTGTGTGTATGAACCTAAAATCTCCGATTGGTCGGAGTTGTAAACAAAAACCTTGGCGCCGGCCGGCAAACGAAATTTCGAAAACAATATGTTGATGGATAGAGCTTCTTTGGAGCGGATTCCCACGCGCCACACGTTCATGTCGCCCCACGTGAAGTGGATGCCCGAATTATCGGGGCGCAGGCGGACATGAAATTTATGCGCAAATTCGAGGCTTTTAAACCGGGCTTTGTCTTGTTCGGAACGAAACAGCGCTTCCTGAATATTGAAGGCGGGCATTTCCACAAATAAATCTGCCGTGGGGGCAATTGCTCGCGTGCGCGAATCGATGCGGAGCGGCAGCGGTTGTCCTCCGTGGCTTATCTGGGCGAAGCCGCAAGCGCCGAAAAGGAAAAACAGGATAGGAACAATGATTTTTTTAATATCTTGTCTTGCAGGCATACTGTTCGTAATTAATATTGACTGTTGCAAATTTAGGATGTTTTTAATAAATAAGGTTACTTTTGCACTGAATTATTCCCATACGTATGCATATTTTACAAAAAGACCTGAAAGATTTTCTGGACAGGAAAGCTGATTTTTACAATAAAACTTCGTTCATAGACAACGACCCCATCATTGTTCCGCACCGGTTTTCGCTGAAGCAAGATATTGAGATAATGGGATTTTTTGCCGCTACATTCGCCTGGGGGCAACGAAAAACCATCATTCAAAAATCGATGGAGTTAGCGAAAAGGTTCGACGGCAAACCCCATGAATTTATTTTAAACCACGCCGAAAGTGATTTGAAACAATTGTTGGGCTTCAAACACCGCACGTTTAACGATACCGATTTGTTGTATTTTGTGGATTTCCTGCACCGCCATTACAAGGAAAACGAAAGCCTGGAAGACGCTTTTATCCCGAAAACGGGTTTTGCGGATATGGAACGTTCGTTGATTTATTTTGAGCAATATTTTTTCAACCATTCGCACGCGCCCGCACGAACACGAAAACATGTGGCCACGCCGGCAAGAAATTCAACCTGCAAACGGCTGAACATGTTCCTTAGGTGGATGGTGCGCGACGACGGCCGCGGCGTGGATTTTGGTTTGTGGAAAAAGATTAGCCCAAAAGCTCTGATTTGTCCCATAGACGTTCACGTGGAGAGAACCGCCCGTAATTTGAGGCTGATTTCACGCCCGCAAACCGATTGGAAAACTGCGGTGGAACTCACCGAAAACCTCCGGTTGCTGGATGCGGACGACCCGGTGAAGTATGATTTCGCATTGTTCGGACTTTCTATCGAGAAGGAGATGTATGACTTATAATTATTAATATGCAAAGCGGATGAAAACCGCTGTGCGCATTCGCCAAGTCTCCCTATCTCCAAGTCGCTTTGTCGTTTTAGCTTTCTCCTCCGAATTCCATCAGGTACGCCTTGATGAAATCGTCTAAATCGCCATCCATAACGCCGTTCACGTCCGATGTTTGGTGGTTGGTGCGGTGATCTTTCACGCGGCGATCGTCGAAAACGTAGCTTCGTATTTGCGAACCCCACTCTATTTTCTTTTTCCCCGCCTCAATTTGCGCTTGCGCGGCGCGGCGTTTTTCGAGTTCTATTTCGTAGAGTTGCGATTTCAGCAAACGCAGGGCATTTTCGCGATTTCCCATCTGCGAACGGCTTTCGGTGTTTTCGATAACAATTTCCTGCGTTTCGCCCGTGTCGGGATCGGTATAGTTGTAGTGCAGTCGCACGCCGGTTTCCACTTTGTTTACGTTTTGTCCGCCCGCGCCCGATGACCGGAAAGTGTCCCAGCTCAAATTGGCGGGATTTACTTCAATTTCTATGCTGTCGTCCACCAGCGGCACCACAAAAACCGACGCGAACGATGTCATGCGCTTGCCTTGCGCGTTGTACGGCGAAACCCGCACGAGCCGGTGCACGCCGTTTTCGCTTTTCAGAAAGCCGTAGGCTATGTCGCCTTCCACTTGCAGCGTGGCTGTTTTTATGCCGGCATCGTCGCCGTCTTGCCAGTTGGTAACGGTGGTTTTGTATCCTTTGCTTTCGCACCAGCGCTGATACATTCGGAGAAGCATCGAGGCCCAATCCTGGCTTTCCGTTCCGCCCGCGCCCGCATTCACTTTCAGCACGGCGCCCAGTTGATCTTCTTCGCGGCGAAGCATGTTTTTCAGTTCCAGGTTCTCGATGAGCGACAGGGCGTTGGCGTAGTTCGCATCCACTTCCTCTTCGGAAACGATGCCCTCTTTCACGAAATCGAAAGCCAGCTGCAGCTCATCGGCAGCCGATTTCACTTCGCCGTAGGCGTTGAGCCAGCCTTTCAGTTCGCGCACAATTTTCATTTGCGCTTCGGCTGCTTTGCTGTCGTTCCAAAATTCGGGAGCTTGTGTTTTTAGTTCTTCTTCTTCGAGTTGGATGGTCTTTGCATCGACGTCAAAGATACCCCCTCAGCGCTTGCTCGCGCTCCAACACGTCTTTGAGTTGGTCTGTAGTTATCATAATAGTTGTCAGTTGTCAGTTTTGAGTGGTAGCCCGTAAAATAAATCGTAAATCTAGAACTTGACAGTAATTGTTTCCCCCGCTTTCAGCCCGGCGCCCAGTTGCGGATTCCATTGCCTGATTTGCTCTACCGAGCAGTTGTATTTTTGAGAGATGGAGAAAAGGGTTTCGCCCGGTTTCACTTCGTGCGAAACAAAGTTTCCGGCTGCAATTTCCGTTTCTACCGGTTTGGGTATGGAAGTGGTATCGGGTTGCGTAGTAACTTGTGTTACGATCGGGCTCACCTCTTCCTGATTGTTTTTGTTTCGGGAGGTTTCGGGCACGGGCAAATCGATGGTTCGGGTATGAACAATCACCGTGTCGCGCTTAATCTCTTCTAATTCCGATGTGCGGGGATTTTGAGCAAGCGCTACTTCAACTTCTCTCTCGGTTTGCGTTTTGGGCGCGCCCACCGCAACCTGTTCTTTGGCTTTGGCAGGAATAAAGGCTTTTTTACGCTTATCGGCCACCGGAGTGGTTTGGGGTTCTTCTTCGGGCGTTCTGTTTACGGTAATTATCCGGTTGTTTTCCTGCAAAACCCTTCCGCCGCGCAAGTATCGCGCCGCGTAATACGATTCGGAAGAGCGCGAAACGATAACCCCGTTGGAGGTGGATGCGTGAAGAAACCGAAACTCGCCGTTAGAAAGCAATTCTTTCACAATTCCCACGTGCCCCACTCTTCCGTTGCGCGCCCGTCCTTCGAAGAAAACCAAATCGCCCGGCTGCAAATCTTCTTTTTTTCTGATGCTGGGAAACTGCTGGTCTTGTCCCGATGAACTTGTGCTGAGGCGGTATCCGAATTCCCTGAAAACAAAAGAGGTAAACCCTGAACAATCGAACGCGTGCGGCCCTTTTGCAGCATAGCGATACGGTTTATTCAGGTATTTCATCCCGTAATCGAGGATATCTTTTTGTGTACCTGTGATTTTTTTTGAAGAAGTTACGGTTGATTTTCTTGCTCCGCAGGAGGCCAATATCGCGCCAAGAAGCAACAACAACGCAATTTTTTTATACATTAATTTCCGACTTTTTGTATAAATGATTTTCTTTTGCGCGACAAAAATAATGAAAATATTCTTGTTGCAACTCTTATAAGGCATTCATTTAACAAATTATCTGAAATTTTATGGCTTAAGTTTATCAGGAGCGGGGGTTGTTGAAGTGGAAGAAAAACACTATTTTTGTCTAAAAATCACAATTAAACAATAAAATGGAGCAACTAAAAAACATCGTGTTCGATTTCGGCGGAGTATTAATCGATTGGAATCCTGAATACTTATACAACAAAGTGTTTGAAGATAAGGAGAAAATGGATTATTTTTTTAAAAATGTATGCACATTCGATTGGAATATCCAACAAGATGCCGGCCGCCCATTAGCGGAAGCAACAGCAGAGAAACAAAAAGAATTTCCGGAATATGCCGATGAAATTGCCATGTTTTACGGCCGCTGGGACGAGATGTTGGGCGGCGAAATTATCGAAAACACCCGCCTCATAAAACCATTGAGTGAAAAATACAACACGTACGGGCTGACTAACTGGTCGGCCGAAACCATTCCCGTAGCCATGCAACGCTACGATTTTTTCAGCCACCTGAAAGGGATTGTAGTTTCGGGCGATGAAAAACTTGTGAAACCCGATCCTAAATTGTATTATATTTTGTTGGACAGGTTCAATTTAAATCCCGAAGAAACGTTGTTTATAGACGATAACCCTCACAACATCGACACCGCTAAGTTGCTGGGATTTAACACCATTCATTACACGCAGGACGTAAACCTAAAAGAACGGCTGACAGAAATGGGAGTTTTATGGTAAAATTCCGATGTGTTTAAAACTTGCCTGATTATAAGAATTTTGCCCGATACGCAGGCTAAAATCTTGTCGGCCGGAACGTAGCGTGAGCCGGCAAGCACATATTCTTCGAATTTTATTACCTTTGCACGAACAAAATTAAAATCACAGCGTCCGTTTTCTGCTAAAGAAAAAAGAAATCCCTCACCGTCAATGAGTTCAAAACAAGAATCCGCCACCCGCTGGTTAAGCAAGAAATTATCCGAAGCAAAAGGCGCTTACGCCCTTGCATCGGCGCTTACCGTTATCAGCGCGGGAAGTTTTGTTGTTTTCGCCTGGTACCTGTCGCGCTTCGCGTCATCGTGGCTCGACCACGGGCTGGTTTTGGCGGAACCCTTGTTGCTTTCCCTGCTTTTCTTGGCCGGAAGATACGTTTTGGCGCATTTCGCGTCGATACTCAACTACAACGCCGGAAACATTATCGTATCGGGAATTAAAAAACAGATTTACCCGATTCTTCTCAACAACAGCCGGTTAGACTCCACCACATCGGCGTTGTATGTTACCAAAATAAGCGACGATTTGAAGCCTTATTTCGCTTTTTTCGTTCCTTACGCCGTGGCGTCGGTGCTGGTGGGCGGGCTGCTGCTCATGGTGTGTTTCTGGACGGAAAAATGGGTGGGATTTGTGTTGCTGATTTCGTTTTTTGTGATTCCGGTACAAATGATTGTCATCGGCATTGGGGCCGAAACGCTTCACAAAAAACACATCAATTTATTTCTGAAATATTCGGCCGTTTTCTACAACCGCCTGCATACCATTGCGGAGATTGTGAACCTGGATAATTTCAAACCGCAATACCGTTTTTTATCGGAAAAAAGCGGGGCGCTCAACAAAGCCACCACAAACGTTATGCGGGTGGCCATTCTCTCGTCGGCCGTGCTGGAACTTTTCGTTACAATCAGCATTGCCGGCGTGGCCATTTATTTGGGAATGAGTTTGCTGGGAATTATGCCCGGGCCCAATTACGGAAAAGGATACGATTTTGGGAAAGCGCTCTTCCTGCTGACGCTTTCGCCCTATTTTTTCTTTTACCTGCGAAAATTTGTCAGCGCTTATCACGACCGGAACAAAGCCCTGGCATCGGCGGAATTGCTTATGCCGATACTTGCCGAAGAAACGGTTGCCGCGACACAGAGCACGGACGAAACGCTTCGTGGTTTTGAAATCAACGGATTGAGTTTTGCCTATCCC
>JAUNRY010000274.1 GCA_030539475.1 Bacteroidia bacterium
GTCTTTGGCTCCCGAAAAAACGGGATGGTGCGATACGATAACCACCCAATCCTGCGTTGTTTCCGACAAGATCTGCTCCAGCCATTTTCCCTGTTCGTAAATATTATCGTTGGAGTTCATCACGATAAACCGCACGAAACCATAATCAAGATAAAATTGCCCTGCATCCCACGTGTAAGGATACGGAAAAACGGAGGTCCAGTACGCCGACAAATCGGTTTTGTGTCCTTCCAGGTTTTTCAGGTATTCGTGATTTCCCGGCGTCGCGATTACCGGTATCGATGAATTGATTCCGGCTGCTGCCGTGTGCCATTCCGACCATTCGTAATCGTTGTTGGCGTGATTGATGAGATCGCCGATAAATAAAGCCAGTTTTGCGTTACCGAAATTTTTCAACGCTTCCGAAAAGATTCTGCCCGAATGGTCGAAAATTCTGTTCTGCACATCGCCGAAATACAGCAGGCTCACGGTATCGGTAAAATTCTGGTGCTTATACGTGTACCACGGGCTCCAGTCCGGAGAGTTCCCCACCCTGTATTTGTAGGTTTTGCCGGGCTTTAAATTTTGAACGGTTGCGGTGTGGTAATGCATCGGATAATCTTTGTATTCTACCACTTTTTGCGCAGCTTCTTCGCGCTCTCTGTTGTCCTTGGAGAAGCGGTAGGCATCGCCTTCGATGATTTCCACCCTGCCTTCTTTCACCGTAGTATCGGTGCGCCACGTGATGGCGAGCGAATTGTTATCCGATTCCAGCGGCGTGATAATAACCCGGTCGGGCAGATGCGAAGGTTCTTGCCGCAATAACGGATTTTCGGGCGTGGAACTTTCTTTGTCCCATTTTTTTTGCAATTCAGGCGATACCTGAGAAAAAGTAAACTGGATGCAAAAGATAAAAAGGACAAAAACGCTTATTTTTTCAATTTTCATTTGGGTCGATTAAAAAAATACAATACCTGCCTGCTCAGAAGCAGGTATTGTAAAGATAGATTTATTAAAAAGAGATAGATTTTATCGTACGGAACCGTCGGGATTTTTCACCCATCCTTTTGTCCAGTCGCCGGCTGCATCTTTTACCGCACCCACAAAGGCCGCGCTTTCAAAGAAAGAGCCTAAGGAATTAGGATTAAACGTACTTGTTTGTTCGGCATCCGGAACAAAATCGCCAACGCCGATGCCCGGGATTTCAGTTTCGGAATTTTGAAACAGATCAGCTTCAAAAGCTTCCGCCAATTCCCTGTAAGGATCGTCAGCTACCTTAAATATATGAGAATATGCAAACACGGCCGAACCGTTCAAATCCGTTATAGTCACGTTATCACCCGCACGCAGGCCACGACGGGGGAATTCGGCAATAATCGTGTTGTACACTTTCGGTGCGGCATTGGCCCTGAACCGCATACCGTGCGTATTATCTTCGAGTTCGGTGCCCGCACCCAGAATGGTGGCGTTTGCAATCACGGGGGCTGCGTCTTCGCGAATGGTAAAATCGTCGTTGTCATCGAAATATTCGGAGTTAACGGAAACGATGAACTGCATATTTCCCTCGTACGCATCGCCAAGGCGATAGGAACCGCCCTCGCAATCGGTTGCCACGATGTATTTCAGGTTGGCATTGCCGTCTGTTATCATCACGCCCTCGCCCACCGATTTAAATACCTGTACGTGGCTGATGTTGGTAGCGCTGCCCACATCGGAAAGGCGGAATACCCTGTCGTCGCCGTATTCCAAACGCACATAGTTGATGGTGCCGTTGTTGGAGCCTGCGCCGTCGCCCGATATCCTGAATTCAGCCCAGTCGCCGGCATCGGCTGTTCCATCGGTTTTAAGCACATTTGAACTGGTGATTACAACAGGAGCCGTTGCCGTTCCCACAATGTTGGCTTCGCCCTGTATATCGATGCCCGATGCAAATTCTGAATCGGCATTCATATACAAATGAACCCCTTCTTCAACCGTAAGTTTGGTTCCCGGTTCAAACGTCAGATAATAAGGAACGTAGTAATTCCTGTTCTTGATGAGTTTGGTCTCTGTCCCCGAAGCCACAATGCCATCGGTGCCGATGGCCAGATTAAACAGTTCCGTGCTGCCGACCGTGACTTTGTCGTACAGGGCAACTTTGATGATAAAAGACGCTTCCTGGCTGTCCACATTGTCGTTGTTGGCCAGAATGAAACCATATTTCACTTCGTCGCCTTCCTCCAACCCTTCTGCAAGCGGTTCGGTAGTATACACAAATTCGGTAGCCGAAGCTGTTACCGGAAATTCCTTAAGGAACGCGCCGTTTTTCATTACCACCACCGATTTCGCGCCGCCGTCTCCGTTTAACTGAAGATTCACGTTCACGGTTTCGCCGGGAGCGAGGTCAATGGAATCCGATCCTGTTACGGATATTTGCGGAGTTCCCAACTGAGGGCCGTCTTCCCCACACGATACGCCGACAAAGGCGATGGTGAGCAAAATTCCCAAAAATAAAGCAATTCGTTGTTTTTGTAATTGTAGCATAATTAGAAGTATTTAAAAGAGTTTTTATTAATTTCTGAAGGAGCCGTCTTTGTTTCTAAACCAACTGCCGCCGGCTGTCCAGTCGTTTTGCGCGTTTACGGCTCCGATATACGGCGCGCTGCTGAACCAGCTTCCCATTGCAGTGGGATTATAGGGGCTGGAGGCTGTGCCGACAAAATTTTCCCTGTTTACACCGTCCACCGGTGTTTCTTTCAGGTTGTAATTCCCGCTTTCAAAGAAAATGTCTTTGGCTTCCTGTTCCCAATTGGCAAAATTACGATAGGCGTGCATATTGTCGATGATGGTGGTAACGCCGAGCGATTCGCTGGGAAGGTCTTCCACGCGCACCGCATCGCTGGCGAATTCCGTAACGATGGCATTGTGCAGAAAGCCCATTGCCCCTCTTCGTATGCGGACTCCGCG
>JAUNRY010000275.1 GCA_030539475.1 Bacteroidia bacterium
AATATTTATAATAAAATGGCAAAGAAAGATTACATACCTCAATCCGTTTCCGGATTTAACGATTGGCAAAAACAAGCCATCGCTAAACTAACCGAAAACCAAACAGCGTGGGGATTGCCCGAAGACCGACTGACGGCAATTACCACCCAAGCAACGGCGTGGGAAGAATTTTATCCCCGGTATGCCGATAAAAACCATCGTTCCACCGTGGTAGTGGAGGAAAAGAACGTGAAAATGAGCGAATACGGAAAAGACCTTCGCGCATTTTTTGCCGAATTTATCCTCAACAACAGCAAGATAAGCGATGCCGACCGCGTATCGCTGGGGCTCTCTTCGCGCGACCGTGTGCCCACCGCATCCGTACCGCCCGCCACGCAGCCCGTGGCAAAGGTGGATTTTTCGGTGCGCTTGCAACACAAAATCGCGTTTACCGACAGCAACACGCCCACCAGCAAAGCAAAACCCGCCGGTGTGCACGGTTGCCAGATATGGATGAAACTGGGCAACGAAGCTCCCGCCACGGCAAAAGAGCTGCAATACATCGCCACCGATACCGCCACGCCCTACCTGCTGGAATTTGACGGAACCGACGCCGGCAAAACCGCCTACTACTGGCTGCGCTGGGTGAACAAACGCGGGCAAGCCGGCCCGTGGAGCGTGCCCGTGAGTGCAATGATAGTAGGATAACCGGTATTAACGTGAAATCTTCTCTTTCCGGGATGCGGGGGAAGGGAAGGTTTTTTAAAAGTTTAACGTTCAGAGTTCAGAGTCTAAAAGTCCAACAGTCTATTGTCTAATAGTCTATTGTCTATCCGTCTTGGTTCTTGGCTCTAAAGTCTATATGTCTAAATATCTAATTGTCTAAAAAATAATGAAACTATTAACAACATCTGTTCGAATTTTAAGTCGGTTTAAGCTTTACTCAATTGTCAACGTACTGGGGTTAATACTCAGTTTGGCGTGTGTAATCGCATTGTCGCGTTACGTGCATCAAGAGACCACAGTAAACAAGTTTATCGATGAGCTAGACAGAACCTATTTGATGACCATTGAACAGGAGAACCGCCCACCGCGATTGGGCGCAGCTACAAACATCAATCATCGCGAAGATTTTACCAGTCCGTTGGATGCTCCTTCGGTTGAGAAATCCACAGAATTCATTGCTTTTGATAATGAGCAAATTGGAGTAAACAATCATCGTTACAGCATAAATATTTTTGTCGTGGACAGTAATTTTTTACAAATTATTCCTTATCCAATTGTGGTAGGGAGCAATAAGCTGCAAGCACCGGAGGATGTTGTCATTACGTCGCAATTAGCTGAACGAATTTTTGGAAAGGCGAATCCAATCGGGCAAAAAATTAGTTACGTATCGGGCGATTTACTCAATGTTGTGGGCGTGCTGGGTGAACCGAAAACTAAATCTGGTTTCAACTTCGATATGTTGATAAATACCCATTTGCGAAAATCTTGGATGCGAATGCCTTATCAAATTGTACGACTGCATAAAGGAGCCGACGCTGAAACAATAAACCGAGAATACGGCAAATACCAAAAGTCGACGGATCTGCACAATGTCCTTTCTCGTTTTCAATTGACACCATTAAACGATTTTTATTTCAACACATCCCTGCAAACATTTACGTCGGACTCCATTTTGCTTAGAGGAAACCGTACGAACGTGGCTGTACTCTCTGTGGTAACGTTGCTCATTTTGTTGGTCGGGCTGTTTAACTTCATCAATATCTACACCGTAATCACTTTACGGCGCGGGCGTGAATTCGGGGTCAAAAAAATATACGGTGCAAAAGGATGGCAAGTTTTCGCACAAATTTATCTCGAAAACTTCTTATTAGCGGCAATGGCAGTTTTTGGAGCGTGGCTTGTGTTGGAAGTTCTCGAAAAGCTTTTGGAGCAAAACTTGGCACTAACACTTCACGCAAATACAGCGTTTGATGTAACATTATCGTTAGGACTATTGATTTTGCTTCCACTCATCACCACTCTGTATCCTTATTTGCGTTATAATTACTCGGCGCCCATCACTTCGTTGCGTTCGGTAAACGCAGGGGGTGTTTCATTGGTTTCGCGGTCGATATTTTTGTTTATGCAATACGTAATTACGTTCGGATTAATTGTTATATCCGGTTATTTCATGAAGCAACTTAGCTATATGCTCAATGCCGATGTGGGGTACGATACCGAAAATGTGATAGTATGCAAAATACTGCATCGGGATAATTTTTACGATGTTAGAAGTGAAGCCGAAGCACAAGAAAGCCGCAACCGTTATCAAACAATTACGGAAACCATTGAGCGCGAAATGAACGCGTCGCCGCTATTTGTTCATTGGACGTATGGCAATCCGGTTTTTGCCCTTCAACCTACTGTACCTGTAAAAGTTGAAGGTGGAGAATACAAAAATGTAGGTTACTTGAATATGTCGCGAAAACAGATGAAAATCTTCAACTACCAACTGCTCGAAGGACGACTGTGGGATTCAACCGATGCGTCCGTCCAATATCGGTTTATCATTAACGAAACAGCGAAAAAGCAATTCAACATAACCGATATACACACTACGTATCTGCAACCCGAACATAGGCTTTGGTATGCGCAGGGCGACATGAGCACTAATCCCACTTACGAAATTGTGGGTGTAATAAGGGATTTTAATACCGGGCATTTATCCAATCCCACAGTACCAGTAGTTATTGTGTATCAGGAAGAATACATGAAAGAAGAAAATCTGATAGCCAAAATTGCTCCCGGAAAACGGCAAGAAGCTATTGATTTTCTCAAAAAACTAAATACAGAACTCTATGGCGATGCCGAATTTACATACACGTTTATGGAAGACGAAATAGCGGCATTATATGCAGATGATGAGCGTGTAAGCCATATCTATAC
>JAUNRY010000276.1 GCA_030539475.1 Bacteroidia bacterium
TTAAATGTCATATGGCACAAATATAGGGGGCGAATTGAACCCCTATCGGGGCTCTGCCGGCCACTTTCCCCGTTTCCGTGCGTTTCACACACGGTTATTCATAGTAAGTTCTTTCAGAACTTTGCCAGACTCATCGAGCAAAAGAGTTTCAATTTGTAAGTTGATACAGTCTCGCCTAGAAAAATAAGCAACTTGGTCAAACCACAATCTTTTTTTCATACTTTTGTGTTTCTACTTTTTGCTTGAAGAATGAAACAACAAAAACAGCTTGGGCTTTGGCTTTTGGTATTTATATCGATTGGATCGATGATTGGATCGGGAATTTTCAACTCGCCCAAAGACCTCATCAGCGTTGCCAACCCGGCAGGGACACTCATCTCGTGGATTATAGGCGGCACGGGCGCATTGATGCTTGCCTTGGTTTTTATTTACCTCTCCGCCAAAAAACCGCAGTTGAAAAGCGGCATTTATGCCTACGCGAAAGATGGCTTTGGCGATTATATGGGATTTAATTCCGCGTGGGGATATTGGTCGTTGGGCTGGTTGGGAAATATCAGCTACCTAGTGCTTTTCTTTAAAACCTTAAACGATTTGCTGGGCGCTTATGCGCTTTCCCCGTTAACCTGTTTTGTGTTGGGTTCGGTAATTCTTTGGCTGTATTATTTTATTCTGTTATCGGGTGTTCGCGAAGGCGCCATACTCAATTTCGTTGTTACTGTGGCAAAACTTGTTCCCATTGCGTTGGTTATTCTGCTGGGATTCTCGTTGGTAAACGGTGAGATTTTCAATGTATCCGGTTGGCAAACCAAACTCGCGTCAAACGGCAGAGCCACCACTCCGCTGTTACAGGTAAAAGATGCCATGGCCGTGGTGTTGTGGTGTTTTGTGGGAATAGAAGCGGCCTCGGTATTGTCGGGAAGGGCAAAAAGCCAGCAAACGGTGCGCAAGGCGATAATTATTTCGGTGCTTTCCGTATTGGCTATTTACATGCTGGTTACGTTTATTGTCATGGCAAGCATTCCGGCACGGGAGTTAGCCGCGTCCGATACTCCGCTGGCGCTGGCGCTGAGCAAAACAATGATTGGCTCAGCCGGCTCGCTCATTGTGCAGGCAGGCATTATGATATCGGTTTTGGGCGCCAGCTTATCGTGGATAATCCTTTCGGTAGAAACCATGTATGCTGCCGCGCGCGAAGGAGTTATGCCCCGGATTCTGGCCAAAGTAAACAAAAAACAAACGCCGGTTAACGCGCTGCTGCTCACGCAACTTTTCACGCAAGTGTTTCTTTTGTCTATTCTTTCACCCGCGCTCAACGAAACGTACCTTGCCGCCATCACCATCGGAACAACCATGGCGCTCATCCCCTATTTGCTTTCGTCGCTTTACGCGGTAAAAATCGCTTTCGCTCACGATGGGGAAAAACCGGCTTTTCGCCTCATAGCCATACTCGGCACACTCTATGCCGCGTACGTAATCTATGCCGTTGGGTTAAAATTTCTCTTCTTATCAATTTTGTTTTACGCCATCGGCGCATTTGTTTTCCTGAAAGGCCGCCACGAACAAAAACAAAAGCCCAAACGCTGGGAATGGGCTTTTATGGCTGTGTTGATTGCGGGTGCGGTAAGCATTGCTGCTTTTATGCTGAATGGGACAATTCGGTTGTAATTTGGTTGCGGCGGCAAACAACAAGCCGGTTACCTGCTCAACGTATATCGCAACGTGGCGCCCACTCTGGTGGGATATCCCCGTTGCACAAAAGCGTTTTCATTGCCTGCCATATCCGAAGCGTGGAAATAAAACGAATTGTACTTTGTATTGAAAATATTCTTTCCCCACAGTTCCAGCCCGAAAGAGCCTTTTTCCACCATGATGTTAGCGTTGGTTAATCCGTAGAACGGCTGGTAAACCGAATTGTCTTCCGTCCAGTATATTTTTCCGGCGCCCGTATATTGTACGCTGGTAATCAACCGATCAATAAACGAGCCGTATTTGAAATTATACACGTAGGTGGCGCCAACGCTCAGCGTGTGTTGCGGAGCAAAGGGAATGTAGTTTCCGGAATAATCCACGTCGTCCGATTCGTAGTTTTTAAACTTGGCCTCGGCAAAACCGTATTCGGTAAACAAGGTAAAGTTTTTGGTGGGGTTGTATCTCAAACTCAACTCAGCGCCTTTGCTTTCCGATTTTCCGGCGTTGGTAACGATGCGTCCCGCCCGGCCTTGGTCAAGCAACTGAATAATCTGTATGTTATCAACTTGCGTGTAAAAGAACGCGAACGTTGCCGACAGGCGCCTCTCAAACATTTCGCAGCGCCCGCCCAACTCATACGTCCAACTCATTTCGGGATCATACGATAACTGCTCTTCGAGCGTGAGTTTTTGCACGGCTGGCGGGGGTGATACGGGCGCGCCGCCGCCACCGCCTCCGGGACGTGCAGGCATTCCTTTCATGGCGTTACGCATCAGCGATTCCATCAATGAATTTTGCAATATCTGCGAGAATGACTGCTCATTGTATCCTCCTGTTTTATAGCCTTTGGATGCCGACAAGTAAATAAACGCCGTTTCTGCCGGCTGGTATTTCAGGGCAAACTTGGGAAGTATTTTGGTGAAACTTTTGCTGAAACCTCCTTGCATGGTGGTGTCTCCGTTCACAACCATAGGCCAATTTCCCGGAAAGGGCCCTTTGGGCATAATGCTCACTTCAGCGCCCCGGCTTTCGGTAAAATAATCAATTTTTGTGCGTTCGTAATCAAATCGAATACCTGCCGTGGCAGACAATCCTTTCAGTCCGAAAACATCATTTAATGTGGATTGATGAAACAAGGCAAAACCGGCGGATGGTTTTGTGTATGTGCCCGGAAGATCAATTTGATCTTTTGTGTACGTAATATTCATCGGCAT
>JAUNRY010000277.1 GCA_030539475.1 Bacteroidia bacterium
GCAGGGCGTTGCCCTACGCTATTGGCTGATGCGCTTTCAGCGCGAATTTCCGCAATCCCGCAGGTTTTTGCGATGATTCTTTTACTTACCTGCCATAAAATATTCGCAAGCGGGAGTGGCACGCACCTTGTGCGGTTAAAACCCAAACTCATCTATTACTATGTCTTGCACTTCTTCGTGCTCAATTTCGATAATGTTGTGAGCCGTTAGGCCTTCCACGTAAATGGATTTGTAGGGAATGGCCGGGCAAACGTACTCGCAACCGCCGCATCCCACGCAGATTTCCGGCTCAATTTGGGGAATGGTTAACGCTCCTTTGTAAGGAACCATGCGCACGGCTTGCGTGGGGCAATGCTCGGAGCAGGCGCCGCAGCTGGTTTCATCGTAATACACAATGCAGTTTTCTAGGATGAAATTCACCTTTCCCATTTGCGTGTGGTGCTTCTCGTTTTGCGAAAGCGTAATGAGGGCATCGGTGGGGCAAACATCGCAGCAAACGGTACAGTCGTAGTTGCAAAAACCGTGATCGAAATACAGTTTCGGCTGCATCATTCCGCCCAGGCCATATTCCAGAAACGCGGGTTTTATAACGTGCGACGGGCATTTGCTCACGCACAGGTGGCACGAGATGCATTTCTCGCGAAACCGGTCGAAATTGAGCGCACCCGGCGGCGCGATGGGTGTCTGGCGTTTCAGCTCGCGTTTGGGCAACAGCGGCTCTGTTGCATTTTGCGCAATGAGTTTTCCGGCTGCCAGGCCGGTAATGAGCGTGGCGGAGAGAAAACGGCGTTTCGATTCGTCCACCGATTTGTCTTCCCGCATGTAAGTGTAAGCCGGCAGGGGGTTTGCTATCCTTTTCTTTCTTAGGCTGATGGGAGCGTATCTCATGGCGTCGCGCTTGCACACTTCTATGCAATTGAAGCAGGTAACGCATCGGTTGTGATCAACGATTTTGTTTTTGGAGTCGATGCACGACGCTTTGCATTTCATCGAACACAATCCGCACATGTTGCATTTATCGTCCACAAACTGGATTTTGAAAATCGAAAAACGGCTCAGAAAACCAAGCGTGGTTCCCACCGGGCAAATGGTGTTGCAATAGGTTCGGCCGTTTTTCCACGCCAACAACCCGATACCCACCAGCGTTGCTAACGCAATTACTGTGGAGGACACTCCCAAGGCGTAAATGCCTACCTGATAAAACCGGTAACTGTTGAACGAGGTGAAGATGGTTTCCAGCAAGTTGTTTCCGGCAAGGTACACGGGGCGAAACAGGTGTGTGGCCAGCCTGCCGTAGGCGCCGTACGGATCGAGAAGCCCGAGCAGGAAAGTGAAGCCGAAGAGGAAAGCAACCAGCGTTGCCCCCAACACACTCCACCGAAGAATGGTTTTTGCTTTGCTGTAAGTATATCTTTTCTTTTTCTTGAGTATCTTTTTTGAAAACCACGCCACAATGTCCTGATAAATGCCCATGGGGCAGATGGACGAGCAGTACACGCGGCCGAAAATAATGGTCAGTGCCAGCAATGCGGCGAGCACCACCATGTTTAGAGCCAGCAGGGCAGGGATAAACTGTATTTCTGTCAGCACGTTGAAACGTTGCGGCAGCAAATTGGCGAAATCGAGGAAATAAAGCGTGATTAAAGAAAAGAGAATTATGGATACGGTTACCCGGATTTTTTTGAGCATAACTGTTCAGTTGTTATTCAATTGTAATTCAATAGCCGGTTGGTTGTGGTGTTGAAATGCTCAACGCCACAACCAACTTAGCAAATACTACGTTGTAAATCGTAAATTTATATTCTTATTCTTCTGATATTCAGTTTGTCGAGATTCATTGTTCCGAGTCCCAACTCTTGCCCTTTGGCTAAATGCCCCACTTTGTCCAGCGGCATTTCCCTGGCTTGGTTGAAGAAGTTGGCGGCGGCGGTATCCACAGCCACAATGTCTTGAGAAACAAACAATCCTTTCGACAACACCACATCGGCTTCGGAACGTCCGCGCGGGCCGCTGGTTTTCATCAATCGGTAAGCATCCACCACGTTCAGCACCGGTTTCTTAGTGTAGGTGCATACATCGGCAATGCATTGCTGCAAATCGTTGGCGTGGAAAAATCCTCTGTCCCACACAATTCCCATGTAGTTTTTCATGGAAATAGTGAGTTGCGCTCCGCCGTGGTTTTTAAGCACGGGCACGTTTATCCATTTGTCGGCATCCACAATTGCCTGGTGTATTTTTGTTTCTTTCAGGCTTCTTCCTCTTGGAAGCGACACTTGCCTGTAATACGATTCCTGGTGCGCGGGAACAACTTTTGCTCCGGCGGCTCTGGCGGCTTCTTCAATTCCGCTTGTGGCGTAGCATTTTCGCCAATCGTCGCACGTGTGGTCGAAAACGGTTACTTCGCTTGCTCCGGCATCGAAACATTGTTTAATGATTTCCGTTACCAGTTTGGGGTTGGTGTTGGCGGCGAGTTCAGGCGTTTTGTCCCAACCGATGTTGGGTTTCACGCACACTTTGTCGCCTTTGCTGATGAAGTTTCTCATTCCGCCCAGTTCGGTCATTGCGCGGCGGAACATTGTTTCGGGTTCACCGCCCAATACGGCAACCAAATCGTATTTTGATTGTGCGTTACTCGTTTGAAACGATTGCGTGAGTACGCTCATCGCGTCGGCATCTTTAATGGTTGTGATAGCAGCGCCGGTAAGCGCGACTGCTTTTAAGAAATTTCGTCTGTCCATAGTTTTATTTTTTAGTTAGTTTTGTAAGTTCTCAAATATGTAATCGAATCCCGCCGAAGATAGTAGTTTTCGGCATCGGGTATCCGGCGTTTATTGCGTATTCCTGCCCGAGCAGGTTTTCACCTTTCAAAAACAAGCTCAGCCAAGGGGTTGC
>JAUNRY010000278.1 GCA_030539475.1 Bacteroidia bacterium
ATGGAGCTTTTGAATCCGATAAAAGCGCCGAAGAAATTATAGCAGAAATCCGTGAGAGCAGAAGTTTTAATCGAAAAATTGAATCGTTTTGAGCAGATATTTAATAGATACCAACATAGCCATCTTTTACATGAGAGGCAAACATCTTTCGCTTAAAGAAAAATTTAGCCGATTGTCATCCGAAAATTGCTTTATATCCGAAATAACATTGGCAGAACTAATGTTTGGCGTAGAGAAAAGTAAAAATCCGGAAAAAAACAAAAAAGTATTGGAGAATTTCCTTACCGGCGTACAGATTCTACCCATCTTCCACGCACTAGAGGTATATGCCAAAGAAAAAGCAAGGCTTCAAAAAGCAGGCACACCCATTGATGATTTCGATTTACTGATTGGCTCTACTTCAGTAGCAAATAACCTAATAATGGTAACCAACAACCTGAAACATTTTAAAAATATAGACAAAATAACGCTCGAAGATTGGCTATAACAATTTTTAAACAGTACAATAAAATGAAAAAATTACTTTTCGCACTCCCCCTTAGCTTATTACTTCTTGCATCAAGTTGTAAAAGCGACACAACAAAAGAACTTCCCCGCATAGCCATTGCCGGTTTGGCGATAGAATCCAGCACATTTTCGCCGGCCGTTTCGCACGAAGACGCGTTCAGAACACGCTACGGCGACGATGTGTACTCCTATTATCCGTTTTTCGCGCCTGATTCAGGCATTATCGACCGCGCCGTTTGGCTGCCAACACTGCGCGGCCACGCCATGCCCGGCGGAATTGTAACACGCGAAGCGTACGAATCGCTGGTTGGCAAAACCCTCGACAGCTTAAAAGCAAAATTACCGCTCGACGCCATCTTTTTCGACATTCACGGCGCCATGAGCGTTCAGGGCCTGGACGACCCCGAAGGCGACTTTCTGGTTCGCATCCGCGAATTGGTGGGAACCGACGTACTGATTTCCACATCGATGGACTTGCACGGAAGCGTGTCGCCCCGGTTGGCGCAAAACACCGATTTAATAACCTGCTATCGGTTGGCACCGCACGAAGACGCCATTGAATCCAAAAAACGAGCCGTTACAAACCTGCTTAACCGGCTCAAAAGCGGCAAAGGAAAACCCGCCCACAAAGCGTGGATTCCCGTTCCCATTTTACTGCCGGGCGAGAAAACCAGTACGCGCATCGAACCCGGAAAAAGCCTTTACGCCGAAATTCCGGGCGTTATAGATGGCGACAATGTAATTGATGCGGCCATCTGGATGTCGTATCCGTGGGCCGACGCACCCCGAAATCACGGTGTGGTAATGGCTTACGGCGACGACAAAGAGGCGGTGGGCAAAGCAGCCGAAAAACTGGCGGAACACTTTTGGAACGTGAGAAAAGATTTTGAATTTGTGGCTCCTACCGTTTATTTGGACGAAGCATTCGAAAAAGCGTTGGCCAGCGACAAAAGACCATTCATCATCAGCGACATGGGCGATAATCCAACCGCCGGAGGCGCGGGCGATGTAACGTGGACGTTGCACGAAATACTGAAACGGCCGGAATTGAAAGGCTCCGATGCCAAATCGTTGATTTACGCATCCATTCCCGGCGAAGAGTTCGTGAAAAAAGCCAAGGAAATTGGCGTTGGCGGAAAAATTGACGCTACCGCCGGAGCCGCTGTTGACAACCGCTACGCGCCACCCGTGCGTATTTCGGGAACCATCACCGCTATTCACGAAGGGCATCCCAACGCCAAAACAGAAGTGGCGGTAAAAAACGGCAACACATCGATTATCGTTACCGAACGCCGGATGGCGTATCATTACGAGCAGGACTTTACCAAATTGGGATTGAATCCCCGCGAAACCGATATTGTGGTGGTGAAAATCGGATACCTCGTTCCCGAATTGTACGATATGCGCGCCGATTGGCTGATGGCTTTAACACCGGGCGGCGTAGATCAGGATCTTCTTCGGTTGGATTACAAACGCATCAACCGCCCGATGTATCCGCTTGATCCGGACATGGAAAACCCGGATTTGAGCGCGCAGTTTATCCCGTTGTCGGACGAAATTTTGAAATAACAATGACCAAAAAACAACGCTTCAAACACGTGATGGAGTGGTTTGAGCAACATGCCGAATCGGCTGAAACGGAGTTGCATTACGCCAACAACTATCAATTGCTGGTTGCCGTTATTCTCTCGGCGCAATGTACCGATAAGCGTGTGAATATGATTTCTCCGCGCGTTTTCGAAGCGTTTCCCACTCCCGAAGTAATGGCAGCCTCGTCGCCCGACGAAGTTTTCGAATACATAAAATCGTGCTCCTACCCCAACAACAAAGCCAAAAATCTGGTGGGAATGGCAAAAAAACTGGTTTCGGATTTCAACGGAGAAGTTCCGTCAACTATCGATGATTTACTAACCATTCCGGGCGTGGGCAGAAAAACGGCCAATGTGATGTTGTCCGTAGCTTTCGACTTGCCGGCAATGGCTGTAGATACGCACGTTTTCAGGGTTTCCAACCGTATTGGGCTGACCAACAACTCAAAATCGCCGCTCGAAACCGAACGCGAACTTGTAAAACATATCCCCCAAAGGTTGTTAACACGTGCTCATCACTGGCTTATTTTACACGGCAGATACATCTGCATTGCCCGAAAACCAAAATGCGAAATTTGCGGGCTGAAGGAATGGTGCAGGTATTATGAGAAAGAAATTAGAAATTAGAAAAAGACTTCTCCCTGCGGTTGAAGTGACGAGCCTGTGCATAGAGGAAGCGAAAGAAGGCAGCGGCTCTGCCGCTGCCTTCTTTCGCCGGTATCTTTTTTCACTGAACTGTCATTTCGGCCGTAGGGAGAAATCTGTTCACAACTTTTCG
>JAUNRY010000279.1 GCA_030539475.1 Bacteroidia bacterium
AAAATCGCAAATCGTAATTCGTAAATCGTAATTGCTTTTTGTATCTTTGCGCCCAAATTCCGGCATCACAATGGCAAATCCTCTCTTACAAATTGATACGCTCACCAAAAGTTTCGGCGACTTGACGCTTTTCCGCGACATCTCTTTCGGAATTTCCGAAGGCGATAAAATAGGGTTAATCGCCAAAAACGGCGCGGGAAAGACCACGTTGCTCAACATCATCGCCGGAAAAGAGCCTTACGACAGCGGACGGGTTGTTTTTCGCAACAACATACGGTTTGCCTACCTCAACCAATCGCCTCAATTTGATCCGGAACTCACCGTTTTAGAAGCTTGTTTTCAGACCGATAATGAAGCGGTGAAAGTAATTGCCCGATACGAAGAAATCATGGCATTGAACAATCACGAGGCGATGGACGAAATTATGGCGAAAATGGATTTGCTGAACGCGTGGGATTACGAGCAGCGCATTAAACAGATTCTCAGCCAACTCAAAATCTTTCAATTCGACCAAAAAATAGGCGAGCTTTCCGGCGGACAGGTAAAGCGGGTGGCATTGGCAAACGCGCTTATTTCCGAACCGGAATTGATTATCCTGGACGAACCTACCAACCACCTCGATTTGGATATGGTGGAATGGCTGGAAGGGCATCTTTCGCGTTCGAACATCAGCTTGTTGATGGTTACGCACGACCGCTATTTTCTGGACAGGGTTTGCTCGCAAATCCTTGAAATAGAAGACCGCCAAATTTATCCGTACAAGGGAAATTACGCCTATTACCTGGAAAAACGCGACGAGCGCCTAACCGCCCGCGATTCCGAGATAGAAAGCGCCAGAAACATTTACCGCAAAGAACTCGACTGGATGCGCCGACAGCCGCAAGCCCGCGCCACGAAAGCAAAATCGCGCATCGACGCGTTCTACGAACTGGAAGAAAAGGCCAAACAACGGCGCGCACAAAACGACATTAAGCTATCGGCCAAAGGGTCGTATATCGGCAAAAAAATATTCGAAGCCAAAAACATTACCAAAAGTTTTGGCGATCTCAAAATTACCGATAATTTCAATTACGTTTTCACCCGATACGAGAAAATGGGCATCATCGGCAACAACGGCACGGGAAAATCCACGTTCATAAAAATGCTGCTGGGATTGGAAAATCCCGATTCGGGAAGTTTCGATATCGGCGAAACCGTGAATTTCGGCTATTACAGCCAGGAGGGCCTGCAATTTGACGAGCAAACCAAAGTTATTGATGTGGTTCAGGAAATTGCGGAAGTCATTGATTTGGGAAACGGCAGCAAACTCACGGCATCACAATTTCTTCAACATTTTCTGTTTGCTCCCGCCCGGCAACACGATTTTGTTTACAAACTCAGCGGCGGCGAGAAACGGCGGCTGCATCTTTGCACGGTACTCATAAAAAATCCTAACTTTCTGGTTCTCGACGAGCCTACCAACGACCTCGACATTGTTACACTCAACATTCTGGAAGAATACTTAATCGGCTTCAAAGGCTGCCTCATTGTCATATCGCACGACCGTTATTTTATGGACAAAGTAACGGATCACCTGCTTGTTTTTCACGGCAACGCCCATATTCAGGACTTTCCGGGAAATTATACGCAATATCGGGATTGGAAATCGATGGACGATAAACGCGCCGTGGAAGAATCCAAAGCCGCTAAACCGGAAAAACCGGCCGAAAAACCGAAACCGGCCGAAAAGACCAAACTCACTTTCAAGGAAAAACAAGAGTTCGAAACCCTGGAAGCCGAAATTCAGCAACTCGAATCGGAGAAAGAGCTTTTATCCCAACAACTGTCATCGGGAAACTTATCGTCAGAAGAGCTTATTTCCATGTCCAACCGCATATCGGAAGTCATTGAACTGATTGATGAAAAAACCTTCCGTTGGCTCGAATTGAGTGAATTTGCCTGATTTACAATCAACAAAACCGCCCCTGCATCGATCCGCTATTTAGAAATAGTTTAAATTTATACCTGCAAACGTTTTAGACGCCCCGAACGCTTTTTAATTTTATATCTTTGCAAAAATTATTCAACTATTAACGTTTTATAAAACAACCCATTATGAAAAGTGTAAAAGGAACCCGTACGGAACAAAACCTGCTGAAATCGTTTGCAGGTGAATCTCAGGCAAGAATGCGCTATACATTCTATGCAAAACAAGCCAAAGAAGATGGCTACGAACAAATTGCTGCTATTTTTTACGAAACTGCCGATCAGGAAATGGTGCACGCAAAACGCATGTTTAAATATTTAGAAGGTGGAATGCTGGAAATTACCGCTGCTTATCCGGCCGGAAAAATCGGCACAACCGCCGAAAACCTGGTAGAAGCCGCCGCAGGCGAAAACGAGGAATGGACAGACCTGTATCCCCACTTTGCCGATGTGGCCGAGGAGGAAGGATTTAAGGAAATTGCCACCATGTACCGCATGATTGCTAAAGCGGAGGCCACGCACGAAGAGCAATACCTGAAACTGCTTGAGCGCGTGAAAAACGGAACAGTTTTCGCTCGCGAAGAAGAAATAGAATGGCAATGCCGCCACTGCGGATACGTGTTTACCGGTAAAAAACCGCCTAAAAAATGCCCCACGTGCTTGCACGATCAAGCCTATTTTGAACCGAAAAACAGCTCGTATTATTAACAGCCGGTATATTATATTGTCGGGGGATTTGAGATTGCCCCGGCAATAAACGCGTCAGGCAAGTAGATTGGGAGACAGAGGTTGTACCTTCGTTTTTATTTTTTTACGAAGCCATAGGCATCGTGTCCCGGGCGGGCTGCAAAACAGTAGATATATAGAAGAATATCTCAATAGATTTCTCCCTG
>JAUNRY010000280.1 GCA_030539475.1 Bacteroidia bacterium
CCGTAAAACAGGGCGTTGCCCTGCCCTCTACTCTTCCTGCCACGTTGTGGCGTTTTAGTTACCATAGTTTGTTGAGTTTTTGCCTGTAAAAAATCAACAAACGTATGGCTAAATTCACCTGTTTTGGGGTTGTCGCTTGAATTTTTATTCATTTATCCGCCTTGCGAGGCACAGCTTACCATAAATCTTAACATTTTTGTAATAGTTTTGTCGCATAAGAGTAGTAATTTTGTCAACAGAAAGCGTTGTAAAATTAAGCAGCAATTAATAATATGGAAGCAAGAGTTTTAGTTGTCGACGACGAGAAAGATATTTGCGACATCCTTCAATTTAATTTGGAGCACGAAGGATACAAAGTAGATATAGCAAATTCGGCGGAAGAGGCGTTGACACTTCTTACCGACAAGCACGGCCTCATCATTCTCGATGTGATGATGGGCGGAATATCGGGTTTTAAAATGGCTGAACACTTAAGAAAAGAAAACAACCATGTTCCCATTATTTTCCTGACGGCTAAAAATACCGAAACCGATATGTTGACAGGCTTTTCATCGGGAGGCGACGATTATGTGTCTAAACCCTTTTCCGTGAAAGAATTGCTGGCAAGAGTGAAATCGGTGCTGAAAAGAACAAATTCAAGTAAAAAATCGGCTCAACAGGTGTGGCAGCACGAAGGCCTGGTGCTGGATATTCCCAACAACCGCGTTACGATAAACGACGTTGAAATTTCGCTCACCAAAAAAGAATTTGAGATTCTCTCGCTGCTGGCGCAAACGTCGCCCAACGTGTTCACCCGAAGCGAAATTCTGAATCAGGTTTGGGGCGACAATGAGTTTGTGCTCGACCGCACGGTAGATGTGCACATAACCCGTCTCCGGAAAAAGTTGGGCGAATATTCCTCAATCATTGTAAACCGTTCGGGATTCGGTTATTACCTGAATTTAGAACCAAAGGCCGCAGAATGAAATTCCGCTTATCTTACCGAAAAAGAATCATTTTATACTTTTCCGTAGTTATCGCGATTTTTACGGCCGGGATTATTTTGTTTGAGCAACAGCAAATAAGGCAGGAACGCACCAAAAGCCTTGAAAATATGCTCGAAAGCAATGCCGATTTCTTTTACAAATACATCGAAAAACAATCCTTCACTTTTCCCGAAAACGTAGAGCAGCTCGATGAATTAATAGCTTATTTTTCCGATAACCTGCGCCTTACGGTTATCGGTAATAACGGCTCGGTAATGTACGACAACTTGCTGGATGAGAACGCAATGGAAAACCACCTGCACCGGCCTGAAATACAAAAAGCAGTCGGGCTGGGCGAAGGCTCCAACATCCGCATGTCGGAGAGCAACCACATCCGGTATCTGTATTATGCCAAGCGTTACAGCAATGAATTCTTTATTCGCGTTGCCCTGCCATACGAGATTGAAGTAAAACCATTTCTTAATTCCAGAAACAGTTTCATGTACTTCATCCTCTTGTTTTTCATTATTTGCACTTTAATGATGTTTTATTTTGCCAATAAATTCTCCAAATCTATTAAAGAACTCAAAGAATTTGCGGTGAACCTGAAGAATGAAAATCCGGCAAAAACCGCTTTCGAATTTCCCGATGATGAAGTGGGAGAGGTAAGCGCCCAAATTGTGGAAAACTACAACCTGCTGAAAGAGAATCGGAAAAAACTGGCTCAGGAGCGGGAGAAACTTTTGCAGCATTTCCAGTATTCCGAAGAAGGTATCGCTATTTTTTCGGAAGAAAGAAAAAAAATATATACCAATTCGCATTTTCTTCAGTACTTGAATGTTATAGTTGACAAACCTACACTGGAGGACGAATACCTATTTTCCGACCCTAATTTCGAGGAAATCGTTGCTTTTCTCGATTCAACCAACCGGCCAGACAATGTTTTCTCCACGCGTATCGAAAAAAGCGGCAAACAATTCAACGTGCGGGTAATTGTTTTTGAAGATAAAAATTTCGAGATTTATATAAGCGACATCACCAAAGCGGAAAAAAGGCGTTTGCTCAAACAGGAAATGACCAACAACATTGCGCACGAACTCCGCACGCCGGTTACCAGCATCCGCGGCTACCTCGAAACCATTCTCAGCCTGGAGCCCAAAGACGTGGAGCGTCAGCAGATGTTTATTGACAGGGCATACATTCAAACCATCCGGTTGTCGGAGTTGATACAAGATATAGGCATGCTCACCAAAATAGAAGAAGCGGCCGACAGGTTTGTGAAAGAGCCGGTTCGCTTAAAACCCCTTTTGGATGAACTGGAGTCTGATTTGTCAGAGAAATTTCAAGAAAATAACATCACATTTGCCTTAGACGTCGCAAACAGCGTGGTTATTTATGGCAGCCGCACGTTGTTGTATTCTATTTTTCGCAACCTAATAGAAAATTCCATCGCGTACGCGGGCCGCTCTATCCGGATTTCGCTGCGATGCTACATGGAAACCGATGAGGCCGTGTATTTCGAGTTTCACGATACCGGAGTTGGCGTGGAAGAAAAATACCTGGTGAAGATTTTTGAGCGGTTCTATCGGGTAAACGAAGGCCGCACGCGTGATACGGGAGGTTCCGGATTGGGATTGTCCATCGTAAAAAATGCCGTATTGTTTCACAAAGGAAATATTGTAGCTAAAAACCGCCCCGAGGGTGGGCTGCTTTTCCTCATCACTTTTCCCAAAATAAAGCCCGAGTAGCTGTAAACTGAGCGGTTGGTTGGTAATGATTCTCTTGGAATAGAGTGAGAAAATCGCGTG
>JAUNRY010000281.1 GCA_030539475.1 Bacteroidia bacterium
CCCCATATAGAACAGCCCGTGGTGGTGCAAGACACCGCCATTCACTACAACAGCCTGTTGGCGAAAGATGTTTTGGCCGAAAACATGATGTTGCAAAACACACCGCTGCTGCTGGCAGAAAAACAAAAAGTGCTGAGCCAATTGGATTTAAAAACGTTGCAAAGCCGCAACTATCCTTATCTGCGTTTCAACGCGGGATACGGTTTCACACACTTGGACTACAACAAAGGAAACTGGGACAAGCAAAGAAATTGGGGACCAAACGTGGGATTCACGCTCGGGTACACGCTTTTTGACGGATTCAACCGGAAGCGCGAACAGAAAAACGCGCGGATTGCCATTCAAAACCGACAGCTGGAATTGGAGCGATACAAGTTGATGCTGCAAAGCGATTTCTCCAATATGTGGATGGCATACCAAAACAATATGCTACTCACCAATTTGGAAAAAGAGAGCCTCGATAATGCACGCGAGAACTACGAGATAGCGATAGACAGATACCGCTTGGGCGATTTGTCGGGTTTGGAACTGCGCGAAGCGCAAAACAGCCTCCTCGAAGCCGAACAGCGACTGGTTTCTGCCGAGTATCGCACCAAACTTTACGAAATTTCGCTCCTGCAAATTAGCGGGAAGGTGGGAGAGTATTTGAAGTAGGAAATTACCGCAAAATTATTTGACTTGGTATAAAACTTTTCCTCCTCCAGAAATATTCTTTATCTTTGCAATTCGGAGCAAATTAGAAATAAAAAAATAAATACTTTTGCACCGTATGTGAATATGAACGAAAAAAACAAATACAAATCCGAATTCAAAAAGGCATTAGACAAATTTACGGACAAACTTGAAGAATATGTTTCAACCGAGAATGGAGATTGGACAGTGAAAGGATTCATTGATGTTTATAAAAATATTTATACTATTTCGTCCGACACTAAAATAGTTTCCAAGATTCTTGAAATACATATTTTCCCACAGATACTACAATTTGCCGAAGAAAACGGATATAAAATTATTCTTACCGAGCACCAAAATTATTATCCCGATTTAACTTTTATCAGTAAATCAAACGAAGATGTAAAATTTGCTGTCGATTTAAAAACTACCTATCGCAAAAAGAACGGAATAGCAAGTTTTACATTAGGCAGTCACGGAAGCTATTTCAAAGAAAGAGACAAAAAGAAAAATATACAGTTCCCTTATAATCAATATTTAGGGCATTATTGTTTAGGAGTTGTTTACACAAGAACAGACCTAAAAGAAGACGTTTCGGAAACCGAAATCTATCGGGTAAAAGAGCTTCAAGAAGAATACGAAACGCCTGCAAAAAAGGTGGGCGAAAGAGAAGTTACAACCGTTCAAAATCTAAAATCAATCACTTCTGTCATTAAAGATTTTGATTTTTTTGTTGCCGAAAAGTGGAAAATAGCAAGCGACAAACAAGGCTCGGGAAACACAGCAAATATTGGTTCTACCCTAAGCATAGAAGATTTACGTAACGAGAACGGAATATTCAGCCAATTGAGCGAAGAATGGTTCGATGAATATTGGATAAATCATGGCTCGGCAACAATGGTAAAAGACGGCAAAACCATAAAAATAACGAACTTAAAAGACTTCTTGGAATTTAAAGGCAGAACAGACCTTTGGGATAAAATTGTAACACGCACCCATAAAGCGACGAGTGAAAAATGAAAGTAATAGTTCCACCCATAAAAAGTCAAGGGATAAAAACCAAGCTCGTACCTTGGATTAAAGATCTTACCGTCCTTGCCAACCAAAAAGGAAAATGGATAGAACCTTTTTTGGGAACAGGAGTTGTAGCATTCAATTCCGGATATAAAAGTGCAGTTTTAAACGATACCAACCCACACATTATCAATTTCTACAAGGCTGTTCAGCGAAAAGAAATAACACCTTCGGCAATGAAAATCTACCTCGAAAAAGAAGGTAAACTATTGAGCCAAGCCGAAAATAACGGCTACGAACATTATTTACAGGTGCGTTCACGTTTCAATAGCGGAGAATTTTCTTCGTACGATTTCATATTTCTTTCGCGTGCAGGATTTAATGGGATGATGCGCTTTGGAAGTAAAGGCAATTGGAACATTCCCTTTTGCAAAAAGCCCGATAGATTTGCACAAGCATACGTTACAAAAATCGTCAATCAAGTTGCGGCGGTATCGCAAGTTATTCAGCCCGAACCCGATTGGACGTTTCACAACAAATCGTTTGCCGAAATCATTCCGCTGGCTACTGAGGATGACATAATTTATTGCGACCCGCCCTATTACGGCAGACACGTGGATTATTACAACGGTTGGACAGAAAAGGACGAAGAATTGTTGTTCGATTTACTTTCTCAAACCAAAGCCAAATTTATACTTTCCACTTGGCATCACAACGATTGGCGTGAAAACGATATGATTGCACGATTTTGGGGAAAATTCAATATCGTAACCAAAGACCATTTTTACCACAATGGCGGAAGCATCGAAAACCGCCGTAGCATCGTAGAAGCCTTGGTTTGCAACTTCGATACCGCCGAAATAAAACAGCATAATCATCAGAAAGAAGAAACGCCCAAAGTGCAGCAATTGGAATTTGATTGGTTTAATCAGAGAACCGCATTGCTGTAAAATAAGAACGAGAGCATAGTGTCCCCCAAAAGGAGGAAATCAACATAATATCTCCCCATTTCCACGGAAATGCCTGCCGTTTCTTTGGAAATCACCCCCGT
>JAUNRY010000282.1 GCA_030539475.1 Bacteroidia bacterium
TTCTGAACATAGAAAGGTCTAATCCCAGGTTCAATGTCTGAGTTTTTTCCCAAGTCAATGATGAGGAAACAAGTGCAGCTTCCCAAGCTGTATTTGGCCTATTGCCATTCAACAGCCAATTTCCGTTGGCATTGCCTCTTCCAATCGAGCGGTAAATGGGATACCAGTTATCCGTATTTTGGTTACCGAGCTTACCCCAAGAAGCGCGAAGTTTCAAATTACTCATTGTGTCTGTATAGTCTTCAAAGAACGCTTCGCGTGCTACGTTCCAACCTACAGAAAAGGATGGGAACAAATTCCAACGCTGGTCTCTTAAGAAACGAGATGTTCCATCGTAGCGTAAATTGGCTTCTGCCAGATAGCGGTCTTTGTAGTTGTAATTTAAACGGCCGAAGAAGCCCGCAGTTGCCCAATGGGCATAACCGCCACCTGTTCTGGGATTAACCGATGTAGTATTTAAGGTTGGAATTCCGGCAGCAATATTATCTCGTGCTCCCGATAAATTCCGACTTAGGAGTAATTCCGATTGAAATCCAACCATTCCTTTTAAAATATGGCCGTTGCCAAGTTCGGTTGTGTAATCGGTATAAATATTTGGATTGAAGAAATTACTTTTATAGGCGTATTCCGATACACTTGTAGTTGTGTTAGCAATGGCGAAAGGAACTTCATTCACATCATACGCGTATGCCGTAAGGTGGTCTCTGTGACGGAAAAATGTTTCTGTTTTGTAGTTTAGCTCAACATTTATTTTCCATGCGTCTGTTGGCGTAAATACTAAAGCCAATTGCTGAGCAATTTCGTCTTCTTGTGTATTTTCACGCCCACCATCTTTAATTTGTGCCACCTTTGACGGCTCATTGAAATAGCCGTTGGGGTCTTTCAACGGAATTACAGGCCAATAACGAATCATATCAAAATAGAAAACGTTCCAGCTAATATCGTCGCCACCGGTAAATGAGGGGGCTTCATAATCAAGACGGCTCAAACGAGCTGTATATCCTATATTGAGCCAGGGAGCAATTTCAGCATTGATTCTTGCAGTGAGGTTGTAGCGTTGTTTATTGTCGTTGCCGTAATTCAACAAACCGCCTTGGTTAAGGTAATTGGCAGACAGGTAATATTGATTTTTCTCGTTTCCTCCGTTTACGCTTAATGAGTGCTCGTGCGTGAAGCTGTTGCCGAAATGCGTTCTAAGCCAGTCGGTGTTACCAATGGGCATAATGTCTTTACGTTCGGGATCGTCAAAAGAGTTCCAGCGTCCGCCGCGTTCCCACATAAACTGTGTTGATTTGCCTTGTTGGAAATCCAAGATCTGTTTTAATTTCGTGTCGCTATACATGGGTGCCTGTCCACCATTGGCCAACATATCATTAATAGCCAATGCGAAACTATACGAATCAGCTATTTTAGGCATATTGAGCGGAGATAAGAACCGAAAACTGTTGTTGTAATTTACAGATGGTTTTCCCGATCTCCCTCTTTTAGTTGTAATCAAAATAACCCCACCCGGTGCACGTGACCCGTAAATAGATGAAGCAGCCGCGTCTTTTAATACAGAAATATTTTCAATATCATAAGGGTTAAGCGAATTCATATCGCCTTCCATCCCGTCAATTAAAACAAGCGGTGCAACACTGGATCCTGCACCGATAGTTCCAACTCCACGAATGTTGAAACGTTGGGTTGAGTTGAGAGCCCCTCCGTTCATACCTGTTGAAATGTTCATGCCGGGTACAGCACCTTGTAACGCTTCAATAACGCTATTTACAGGGCGAGCAGTTAATTCTTTGGAACTTACCGTTGAAACGGCGCCCGTTAAATTTTCTTTCCGTTGCGTGCCAAAACCCACAACCACCACTTCATCCAGCAATTCTGTGTCGGAGGCCATAACAACATCAATGACCGTTCTTCCGTTCACCGGAACAACCTGAGTTGTTAAGCCCACGTAGCTGTATTGCAGCGAAGCGTTGGGTGGCACGTTTGCTAACGTGTAGTTTCCATCAATGTCTGTTACGGTTCCACGACTTGCATCACCCTCAACAATAACGGTTGCTCCAATAACTTCGAGCCCGGTATCGTCGGTAACTGTGCCGCTAACGGTAATGTTTTGGGCGGAAAGACTTAAACTGCATAGCAGTAAGAGTATCGTAAATACCCCCCCCCTCAATAAATTAGAGATTTTTTCACTTTTCATTCTCTTCTGTTTTTTGATAATTAATTTTTTGATTAGAAAGACTTAAGTTTTGAAATAAAATTAACAACCACTAAAATTACTAATTGGAATTTTGATACTTTATTGCGTTAAATTTAGGTTTTTGACGTATCAATAATAGCAAATAGAAATAGTTTGGTTTTAATTTGGTGGCAAAGATATGTTTTTTTCCGTTATTTTTCTAAAAAAGAATGGAATTTAACTTTTTGCAGGCTCTGTGTTTTTTTATTATTTGCTGATAGATAGGTTAGTGTCTTTATTTTTGTTTATCTATATTGGTTGTAATGAGGAGGATATTTAAAAATCCATAGATGCGTTGAATGTATTATAAAAAATATTTATTATTGGTTTGAGAGGCATTGTTCAACGCCTGCGGCGTTGGGTTTTCTGTATGTTTGCGGTTACCGTAGGTTGCACCTACGGCTATTGTTGTTTGTCCCATTCGGGACATGTCGGCAGAACTTGGGTCATGGCGAAAGGTTGTGGACTTGCGGAAATTTGCGCTGAAAGCGCATCAGCCAA
>JAUNRY010000283.1 GCA_030539475.1 Bacteroidia bacterium
AACAGCGTCCATACAATAAAGAACGCGATGGAATACGGCAACATGGCGGCCATTATGGTTCCGATACCCGATTTAGGCTCGTATTTCTGGTAATAAACAATTATCAGCGCAAAGTAACTCATCATGGGAGTGATTACATTGGTAACGCTGTCGCCCACTCTGTAAACGGCTTGCGATAGTTCGGGCGAATATCCCAGCAGCATGAAAATGGGCACGAAAACCGGCCCCAGGATAGCCCATTTAGCCGATGCGCTCCCCATAAACAGGTTCATGAAACCGGCAAAAATCACAAAAATAATCACCAGCGGAATAAGCCCGATATTGGCGTTTTGCAACACCTCCGCGCCGTTTATGGCAAGCAGCAATCCCAAATTGCTCCAGCGAAACCAAGCCACAAACTGAGCGGCGAAAAACACCAGGACAAGAAACGAAACCAGGCTTTTGAAACTTGTGTTCATGCCGTTAATCAAGTCGTCTTGTGTTTTAAAAGTACCCACCGTGAAACCGTAAACGGCTCCGGCGGTTGCCGCCACAATAAACAGCACGGCGATAAATCCGCGCAAAAGAGGCGAATGCAGGATGCTTCCATCCATTCCGCGCAATATCCCGTTTTCGGGAATAACCCCTATGGCAAAAACAACCAGCCAAGCCAGAATTATCAGCCCGGCGCGGCGCAAGCCTTTGCGCTCCAGTGCCGAAGGGTGTATGATTTCTTCGCGTTCAACCGAGCCGTTGTATTTTCCCAGCCGGGGCTCAATCCATTTGGAAGTAACGTAAGTGCCCGCGAAAGTGATAATAAACGTTGACACGACCATGAAATAATAGTTCGCGGTGGGCATCACGTAGTAATCGGGATCGATAATGTGCGCCGCTTCCGTGGATAAGCCGGCCAACAGCGGATCGATGGTGCCGATAAGCAGGTTGGCGCTAAAACCGCCGCTCACGCCGGCAAAAGCGGCCGACATTCCCGCAACGGGATGGCGCCCCAGCGAATTAAAGATTACGCCGGCCAGCGGAATGATGAGTATGTAACCCAAATCGGAAGCCATGTTCGATAAAATTCCCGTGAAAACCACCATGAATGTGATGGATTTGGGCGGCGCTTTTACCAGCATTGAGTTTATGGCCGCTTTTATCAGTCCGCTGGTTTCCGCCACGCCAATGCCCAGCAAGGCCACCATCACAATTCCCAGCGGAGCAAAACCGGTGTAGCTGTCAACCATATCGAGCAGGATGCGATGAATGCCTTCTCGCGACAACAAGTTCACCACTTCCACCGTTTCGCCCGTTGCCGGATGAACTCCCGCCCATCCCAACAAGCTGCCTAAGGCGGAAAACAACAACGTTACAACAGCAAATAAACCAAACAACAAAGCCGGATGGGGCAAAGCATTTCCCGCTTTCTCCACAAAACTGAAAAAACCTTTTCTGGGTTTTTCGGTAGTTACATTCATTTAAAATAAATTTTAGTTAGATTGTATCCACACGATGATTTTTTGAGTCGCCAGGCGAGTATAAACCATCCCGCAGGTTGGGTGTGAATTTAAAGTAAGCGGCCGGCAAAAGGCGCTTCACTTCCGTAGCCGGCCGCTTTTATCGTGGAAAATTTAAAACAGAATTACCACGATGATGAAAAACCATCGCAAATCTAATAATAATTTTGTTAATCTCAAAAAGCGTTTTTAAAAACGTTGAATTTTTTTTACCTTTGCTCCCCGAAATGCGGGGTAACCTCTGAAAGATTGTCAAACTGGCGCGTCGGAAACCCGCAACCCGCCCCGGCACTCGATGCCTGTGGCTCCGTAAAAAAAGGAAGTTATTTTTTTGAATTTCACTAACAACAAGAAATAAATGAGTTTTAAAACGTTTCTCTTATCGATGTCATTCCTGTACCTGATATCGATTTCTGTTTTCGCATCCGAAAATACTCAAAACCAACCACCGCCGGTTTATTCAGGCAAAATAATAGAAGATCCCGACATCCCGCCCATTTACACGGGAGGCCCCGCCGAAATGCACCGCTTTATATCCAACACGCTGCGCTATCCGTCAGATGCCGTGGAGCAAGACATTCAAGGGTTGGTGGTTTATACATTCGTAGTGGAAACCGACGGTACATTGTCGAACTTCGACTTGATTCACCGCGCCGATCCCTCTCTTGACGCCGAAGCCCTGCGCATCTTGCAAGCCATGCCACCTTGGCGGCCGGCAAAACTCAACGATCAAATTGTACGATCCAAAAGTTATGTGCCCATGTATTTCCGGCTCAACAAAAACGCCAGAGCCGTAGCCCGTGCCAACACCGCCACCCCTGCATCCACTTACGCCAAAACCGATGCTGAAATTGCCAACTCACAAGTGTTCTCCATTGTTGACAAGATGCCTCAATACCCGCACGGGGAAAGAGAACTGGCCGGATTTATCGCCCACCAGATACGCTATCCCAAAGAGGCGCGCCAGCAAGGAATTGAAGGGAGAATTTTGTGCTCTTTCATTGTAGCGGCCGACGGTTCCATATCCAACATTGAAGTGGTTCAAGGGCTTAATCCCCAACTCGATAACGAAGCGGTGCGCGTGCTCAGCCTGATGTCGAAATGGATTCCCGGCGAAAACAACGGCGAAAAAGTAAACGTGAAATGCTTGTTGCCCATCGATTTCACCATTGACGAGGAACCGATTCCGGCGTTGAGTTTGAAGGAGTAGGGGACTTGGCGACTGGGCGGCTGGGCGGCTT
>JAUNRY010000284.1 GCA_030539475.1 Bacteroidia bacterium
CCCCCACAATAGCTTCCGCTATTTGCTTTTTTCCCACAGGCCGAGCCATAATTTCGCCGTTTTTAATTAATAATCCACGGTGCCCGTTGTCAGAAATGTTCGCCAGCTGATTGGCAAAAACCATGTCGCATTCATTTCTCTCGGCAAGCTGGCCGGCAACGCTTATCAGTTCGTCTTCCGATACATCTTTGAGCAGTTTAAATCCCACCAAAAAGGTGTTGGGGTTGTTTTGCTTGATGAGCGGAATCACTTTTTTGGTGCGTTTCAGCCCAATCACAATGTTGTCGTCCGATGGAATTTTTTCGTCCGCGTTGTATTGGTTCATCGGATTTTCAAGAACTTCCTGTATTGCAATTTCATTCACGGCATCGTGCGCTTGCATGGCGCTGATTTCCATTGCCAATTCATACGTGCCGGCAGCGTAGGCAAACGTGAAATCTGAAATGGCCATGGAATGGATAAAGTGCGAAATGCGAACGTTCTTGGTTAGGTCGTCCACCGCGTTATACACGCTCTCGGCATCCGAAACGGGGAGAAAATCGACAAAAGGGCGTTCCTGCTCGTCCAGTTCTTCGCGATAAGCCGTTTCGGTAAGGATGTAATACACATAAAAATCGGAACGAAACCGGCGTAACACCGCTTTCAGGCATTCCCATCCGAGTTTGCCCGTGCTTACGTTTGTCAGCTTCCGGACGCCGTCTATGTTTTCGGATGTTCCGCCGGCGGTAATCGCTATATTCAGCATAGATTATATCCTCTCGCTAATTCTGTTTTCATCGTCCATAATAAAAATATCGGGTTTATGCTCTTTTGCCTCTTCGGGCGACATGGACGCGTAGGCCATAATGATGATTTTGTCGCCGGGCTGCACCAAGCGGGCTGCGGCGCCGTTGAGGCAGATAATTCCGCTGTTGGCTTCGCCTTCAATCACGTAGGTTTCAAAGCGTGCTCCGTTGTTGTTATTTACCACGCTTACTTTTTCCCAAACCAAAATTCCGCTTTGTTCGAGCAGCGTTCTGTCGATAGTGATGCTGCCCGTGTAGTTGAGATTGGCTTCGGTAACGGTTGCTTTGTGAAGTTTTGCTTTCAGTAATGTTAATTGCATTTATTCTTTAGAATTATGTTGTCTATTAATCTTGTTTTGCCGAATTTCACGGCTACGGCAGCCAATGCTTTGGCGCCGATTTCTTCTGTTGTTTTTAATGACGGATATTCGTAAATGTTCACGTAATCGATATGGGCAAGCGGCGCTTCGTTAATTTTACCGGAAATTATGCCGATGAGTTTTTGCACATCGGTTTCTCCATTTTCAAAAGCAGCTTTAGCTTTCAGGAGAGCCTGATTCAAAACCACCGCCTGGGCTCTTTCATCGGCCGATAAATAAATATTGCGCGAGCTCATTGCCAATCCGTCTTCTTCTCTAACAATCGGGCAAACAATCAGTTCGATATTCATGTGTAAATCGTTCACCATTTTAATTAAAACGGCGGCTTGCTGGGCATCTTTTTGTCCGAAATATGCTCTGTGTGGCTGAACGATATTGAATAGCATGGCCACAACTGTGGTTACTCCCCTGAAATGCGATGGCCGCGATGCGCCGCAGAGAACTTTCGTGATATCGCCCATTACTTCCACAAATGTGGAGCTGTCCGTTGGGTACATTTCTTGAACCGATGGGTAAAAAACAATATCGGCGCCGGCGCCAACTGCAAGTTGTTCGTCTTGCTCAATGTTGCGCGGATACGATTCGAAATCTTCGTTGGGAGCAAATTGCGTGGGATTGACAAAGTCACTCATAACCACGATATCGTTTTCGGCTTTTGCCCTGCGGATAAGCGAAAGATGCCCTTCGTGCAAAAATCCCATGGTAGGGACAAAGCCAATGGTTTTTCCCGATTGGCGATGCGTATCAAGATAAGTTCTTAGCTCTTTTATGGTTGTAATTATCATTTTTTATGCTATTGGCTATTAGCTGTTGGCTATTGGCAAGGCTGCACAATATTCCACGAAAGAGCTAATGGCTAAAAGCCAAAAGCCAACGGCTGATTTTAATATAGTTTTTCCAGAATCTCCGAATTTATATCAAACGTATGTTTCTCTGCAGGAAATTTGCTTTCCTTTACCTCCGAAATATAATTTTGAATGGCTTCGGTAATTTCCGTATTCAATTTTGCGTATTGTTTAACAAATTTCGGAACGAAATCGTTGAACATTCCCAGCATATCGTTAATAACGAGCACTTGCCCGTCGCAACCGTTTCCTGCTCCAATGCCGATGGTTGGAATTTTCACAGATTCTGTTATCAGTTGCGCCAACTTGTCGGGAACGCATTCCAGCGTGATGGCAAAAACACCGGCTTTCTCCAGCAATTTGGCATCTTCCAGTATTTTCTTCGCGCCCTGTTCGTCTTTCCCCTGTACTTTAAAACCGCCAAAAGCGTTTACCGATTGCGGCGTCAGCCCGATATGCCCCATCACCGGAATTTGCGCGTCAACAATGGCTTTAATGGTTTCGGCAACATTGGCTCCGCCTTCAATTTTCACCGCTTCGGCGCCGCCCTCTTTCACTAATCGCCCGGCGTTGCGCACGGCTTCTTCTTTCGAAACGTGATACGATAAAAAAGGCATATCGGTAATTACGAGAGCGCGTTTTACTCCCCTCACTACTGCTTTTGTATGATAAATCATTTCGTCAACAGTAACCGGAAG
>JAUNRY010000023.1 GCA_030539475.1 Bacteroidia bacterium
TTTGCCTTGGAGCTTTATGGAAGCATAACCCACATTTTGCAGTTGAAAAGTGCCCATCGGTATTTTAAAATTTCCGGCAGGGATAGAAATTTTCGATGTTTTTTCCCCGAAACCGACTTCAATAACCGATTCATTGTCAGACTTCCCTTTGATAGAAAGAGTTACTGCTCCCGGTTTGTAAAAATAAACGAATGTTTCGATTACCGACTTTTCATTTACCCATTTTTGCAGTCCGTTCTGGGTTATTGCCGCGCCATCGGGATACGATGTTACATAAGCATTTCCGCTCAGGTTTACATCGTAAACGGCGTTTTGCGAAAACAGGTAAAGTGCGGCAACGTTGAGAAAAACCGTGAGGAGAAGTTTTTTTATTGTCATATATTTTTTGGTTAGTTTAACTGAGAAAGAGTTTTATATAAAAAACGTTTATCTTTTCAGCACAATTTTGGATTTGAGATCGCGTATCCTTCCCGTGAAAACGGTATCTACAAAGGTGGTGTCTTTATAGCCCGATGCAGGATCTGCCAATACGTTTATTTCCCATTCCCCTTCAGGCAAGCCTTTGAAGAAGAATCTCCCGTCGGTAAATTCGGGCAAGGTGAGCAGCGTATCGTTGTCTTTTGCGATAACAACAACCGGCGCAGCCTCTATCGGCGAGGCGTATCCTCTTAATGCGCCGCCAAAGGTTTCGGGAAAAACCCTGATTACAGGCCTGAAAAAGAAATTTCCGTTGGATTCGTAAACCGATAGAGCGCTGTTTATGTCTATCAATATGCTGCTGATGTAATTGGCATACATGTTGGCGTTTACATCTATTATTATGCCGTCTTGTATGGCCGGATCGAGAACCAGGCTTATGGATTCGGCCGCAGTGGGCGGATTTTCTGTGGGATACGTTCTTAGGCCGGAGTTATTTCCAAATGTAATTCTTATTCTCCGCAACACGCCCATCGGGAAATATTGGTCGGCAATCTGTTTGTATTTATCTGATAATAGAGGAGTTATGTTGTGCACGCTGGGTTCTATATCGAGCGTTGCCCAGCTTTCGTTGCCGCCGGTGGAATCTACGGTGGAAATTTCTATTTTTTGAATATCCACGTTAAACTCTTGAAAATTTGCGGGCGACGCGTTGGCGAGATTTATCCGTAAACGGGTGGCGTTTACGCTGGGATCGTTTTTGGAGCATCCTGTTAAAAAAGTCATTGCCAAAAACGCGAAAAATATGTGAGTGGCTATTTTCATTTCAGTTTAATTTGTTACAAAGATAAGCATAACCTAAAAAAAGAGAATAAATAAACTGAAAAATATTTAAACAATCGTTTTAATCATTTGTTTAATATCGCGTAATTTTATACTTTTGCAACATCAAAAATAAATTCAAACATGGAAGAATTAACAACCGAACAAAAAATAATTGACGCAGCGAGAAAAATCTTCACGCAAAAAGGTTACGCGGCCACCAAAACAAGGGATATTTCGGAAGCCGCGGGCATAAACCTGGCATTGTTGAATTACTACTTCGGAAGCAAGGAAAACCTGTTTAAACTAATTGTTTTAGAGAAGTTTAAAGAGATGTTTGGCTTGTTGAACCCGGTGTTGTCTGATGAAAACGTATCGTTGGAAGAAAAGGTGAAAACACTGGTTGATTATTACACCAACCTGTTGAGCGAAAACGAAGATTTGCCCATTTTTGTGCTCAGCGAGTTGAAAAACAACGAACGAATTTTCGATGATATTTTGCAAATGGCGCGAACCATATCGCAGCCCGTTATTGAAAAACAACTGAAAGAAAAAGGCATTGTGCTGTCTCCCGCCAACTTTGTAATCAATATTATATCTCTCACTATTTTTCCATTTGTGGCAAAGCCGATGCTGATATCGTCGGGTATTGTTGAGGAAAATGATTTTGCGGCTTTCATAGAAAAACGGAAACAGGAAATTCCGGTATGGATAAATAAAATGTCAACGCAACAACATCGTTTATGAATTTACCTAAATTATTATTTACATCGCTTTTATTTCTTACGGCTACGGTATACGCGCAAACGCTCACGATAGACGATTGCCAGGAAATGGCACGCGAAAATTATCCCGCCCTGGCTCGGTTCAACGTGATTGAAAACGTAAAGAATTTCAATCTGCAAAATGCCGGTTCGGCGTATTTCCCACAACTGTCGTTAAACGCTAAAGCCACGTGGCAAAGCGATGTAACGAAAATAAACTTAGAACTGCCGCCAAACTTTCCGCCGCTCGAAATCCCCGTCCCCGACAAAGACCAATACCAGGTTTCTGCACAACTGAACCAGCTCATTTGGGACGGAGGGAAAATTGCCGCACAAAAAGAAACCATCGCCGCCGGCGCCGAGGTGGAAAAACACCGGCTCAAGGCCGAAGTTTACGCCCTGCATGAGCGCGTGAACAATGTTTTCTTCGGGATCTTGCTGCTCAACGAACAATTGGAGCAACAAAACATACTCGAAAACGAGTTGCAGCGGAATTACAACCGGGTGCAAAGCTACATAGAAAACGGCGTGGCCAACGAGGCCGACCTCAGCGCGGTGAAAGTGGAACAACTGAAAGCCGGGCAGCAGCGCATTCAAATGGAATCGGCGCTGGACAGTTACCTGAAAATTCTCTCCGTTTTAATCGGGCAACAGGTGGATGAAAACACCACTTTCCAAAAACCGCCGGACGATTTGCCGTTACCCAACCCCACAATCAACCGCCCCGAACTTCAACTTTTCGATGCGCAACAAAACCTGCTTAATTCGCAAAAAACGGCGCTGAACGCCAAAAATATGCCCGTTATCGGCGCGTTCGCGCAAGGCGGTTACGGAAAACCGGCGTTAAATATGTTTGAAAATAAATTTAAACCGTATTTCGTGGGCGGCGTGAGCGTATCGTGGAATTTCAGCAATCTTTACACGTACCGCAATGAGAAGAAAAGCATCGAGCAAGAACAGTCGGCCATCGATTCGCAACGCGAAACTTTCCTCTACAACCTGAATATGCAACTGCCGCAACAACAAAACGAAATAGAGAAATACCGCCTGACGATGCAAGACGACAACGAAATCATCCGTTTGCGAACGCAAATAAAAGAAGCGGCCGATGCCAAAGTGGAAAACGGCGCCATGACGGTGTCGGATTTGCTGAAAGAAATAAACGAACTGGAAGCTGCCAAACAGGCAAAAGCGTTGCACGAAATACAATATTTAATGTCGATTTATAACTTGAAATATACAACGAATTAAGAAATTAGAAATTAGAAGTTAGGAAATGAAAACAATAAAATTCTCACTCATCATTGCCACGCTCCTGATCCTTGTGTCCTGCGCCGGTAACGGCAATGATTTCGATGCCACCGGCTCATTCGAAGCTACGGAAATTATCGTATCGTCGCAAGCAAACGGCAAAATTCTGCAACTAAACGTGCAGGAAGGACAACAAGTGCAAGCGAACGAAATTGTTGGGCAAATTGACAGCACACAGCTTTATTTTCAGAAAATGAACCTGTTGAGCAACGCGCAAGGTGTTCGTGCGCAACGTCCCAACATTCACGAACAAACCGCCGCAATTGAACAGCAAATTCAAACATTGCAGCGGGAACGCACGCGAACGCAAAACTTAATAGCTGCAAACGCCGCCAACCAAAAGCAGTTAGACGATATAAACTCACAAATTGATGTGCTGCAAAAACAACTGTCGGCGCAAACGTCCACGCTGCAAAAGAGCAGCGCCAACATATCGGCGCAAAGTTCCGCGTTGCAGATTCAGGTGGCGCAATTAGACGATTTGCTGGAAAAAAGTACGATAAAAAGCCCCATTTCGGGCGTGGTGCTCAACAAATACGCCGAAGCGGGCGAGCTTGCCGGAACGGGAACGCCGCTTTTTAAAGTTGCCGATGTAGATAATATGTTTCTGCGCGCGTATATTACCAACGACCAGCTCTCGAAAATAAAGCTAAACCACAGCGTTACCGTGCGCGTTGACGAGGGCGGCGGCAAAATGAAATCATACCCGGGAACCATTTCGTGGATTTCGGACAAAGCGGAATTTACGCCCAAAACCATTCAAACTAAAAACGAACGCGCCAATTTGGTGTATGCCGTAAAAATCGCGGTAAAAAACGACGGTTTTCTGAAAATAGGGATGTACGGCGAAGTGGTTTTTTAACAATAAAATATGATTACAGTAAAAAAGCTGCATAAAACCTACGAAAAAGTTACCGCGCTAAACAACCTTTCGTTCACGGTGAACGATGGTGAAATTTTTGGCGTTATCGGGCCCGATGGCGCCGGAAAAACAACCCTTTTTCGCATCCTTGCCTCACTGTTGCTGCCCGACAGCGGTTCTGCCGAAATGAACGGGTTAAACGTGGTGAAGGATTTCAAGAAAATCCGAAAAATAATCGGATACATGCCCGGCCGGTTTTCTCTTTATCAGGATTTAAGCGTGGAAGAAAACCTGAAGTTTTTCGCCACTATTTTCAACGCCACTATCGAAGATAACTACCACCTGATTAAAGATATTTACCGGCAGATTGAGCCGTTTAAAAAGCGGCGCGCCGGCGCACTATCGGGAGGGATGAAACAAAAACTGGCGCTCAGTTGCGCACTCATACACAAACCCGAAGTGCTGATTCTGGACGAACCCACCACGGGTGTCGATCCTGTTTCGCGCAAAGAGTTTTGGGATATGCTCAAAAAACTGAAAACCGACGGAATCACCATCCTCGTATCCACAGCTTACATGGACGAAGCGGGCATGTGCGACCGCATTGCGCTAATGCGCGAAGGCAATTTCATCGCCACCGACACGCCCGAAAACATCATTAGCGCCTATCAGGAAACGCTCTGGGCGGTGGAAACCGAAAACATGCCGGCTTCGCTACGCGATTTGAGAAACCACCCGAAGGTGAAAACCTGTTTCGCTTTTGGAAACCGGCATCACATAACGGTTCAGCCAAATTTATCGGAAGCGGAGCTTCAAGATTACCTGAAAGTAAAGGGTTACGCCAACATCGTGGTTGAACCGATTTCGCCCACGGTAGAAGATTGCTTTATGGCGCTTACAAACGCTTAATCCTCCGTCCGGCTGCTCAGAGCGGCCTGACGCGTTAGAAAAACAGTTGAAACTATGAAAGAAGTTATTAAAGTGTCCAATCTCACCAAAAAATTCGGCAATTTCACTGCCGTAGACCACATTTCATTCGACGTGCGCCAAGGAGAAATATTCGGATTTTTGGGCGCCAACGGCGCGGGAAAAACCACCGCCATGCAAATGCTTTGCGGTATCAGCAAACCCACATCGGGGAAAGGAACCGTGGCCGGATTCGACGTTTTGAAACAGAACGAAAAAATTAAAAAAAATATCGGATACATGAGCCAGAAGTTTTCGCTTTACGAAGACCTGAAAGTATGGGAAAACATTCGACTTTTCGGGGGGATTTACGGATTGAGCGACAAAGAAATTGCGCGCAAAACCAATGACTTGTTGCATCGCCTGAATTTTGAAAGCGAACGAAACACCATCGTAAAATCGCTGCCGCTGGGGTGGAAACAGAAACTCGCGTTTTCGGTGGCCATTTTTCATACGCCGCAAATTGTGTTTCTCGACGAGCCTACCGGCGGAGTCGATCCGGCCATGCGGCGCCAGTTTTGGGAAATGATTTACGAAGCCGCCAATGAAGGAATTACCGTTTTCGTAACCACCCATTACATGGACGAAGCCGAATACTGCGACCGTGTTTCCATGATGGTGGACGGCCGCATTGACGCGTTGGACACTCCCGCCGAACTGCGCCGCCAATTCAACGCCGAAACAATGGATGAGGTATTTCGGAAATTGGCAAGAAAAGCGGTGAGAACTGATAATTGATTGCAATTTTGGAAGAAATTAAAAATTAGAAATTAGAAGAAAATCACGGGCAACGATTAATTCCTAGGTAACTCGCAACCCGTAACCCGCAACCCGAAGTAAACATGAAGCAATTTCTCTCCTTTGTTCAAAAGGAATTTTACCACATATTTCGCGACGGCCGCACAATGCTTATCCTGCTGGGAATGCCTGTGGTGCAAATTTTGTTGTTTGGTTTCGCCATCAATATGGAAGTGCAAAACATCCGCACGGCTGTATTCGATCCGGCGCGCGATGCGGCAACCACAGAAATAAGCGGGCGAATAGCGGCAAACAGCTATTTTAATGAGCAAAAGCACGTGCATTCGTTCCATGAAATAAACAGGTTGCTCCAACAAGGGGAAATTGATGTAGCCGTGGTGTTTGAGCAAAATTTCAACGAAAACCTTGTTCACACAAAAAAAGCGCAGATACAAATAATTACCGACGCATCCAATCCAAACACCGGAACCATTGTGGCCAATTATGTTACGGCCATCATTGGCGAGTATCAAAAAGAAAAACTTCAACTTAACGCCATCCCCTATCAAATTGTTGTTGAAAATAAGTTGCTTTACAATCCCGAAATGAAATCGGCTTACACTTTCGTGCCCGGAATTATGGGATTGGTGCTGATGATTATTTGCGCCATGATGACCTCTATTTCCATTGTCCGCGAAAAAGAGCGCGGCACCATGGAAGTGCTGCTGGCCTCGCCCATAAAATCGTGGACGATACTTATTGCCAAAACCATTCCTTACCTGTCGTTGTCGCTCATCAACCTGATTACCATTCTTTTGCTATCGGCGTATGTTCTGCACGTACCTATTCAGGGCAGCCTGGCATTGCTGATATTTATTTCTGTTCTGTTTATTTTTCTGGCTTTGTCGCTGGGGTTGATTATTTCCACAGCGGTTAGAACCCAGGAAGTTGCCGTAATTATATCGGGAATAGGATTGATGATGCCCACGCTGATTCTTTCGGGAATGATTTTCCCTATCGATAACATGCCTTTGCTGTTGCAATGGGCCTCAACGCTTGTTCCGGCTCGGTGGTATATTACAGCCGTAAAAAAAGTAATGATAGAAGGATTGGGTATCGCGTACATTATAAAAGAGTTGAGCATCATAGCCGGAATGATTGTTTTTCTTATCGGCGTAAGCATTGCCAACATAAAATACAGGCTTAATTGACGGATAATTTAAGATAATATGAATCAACTGAAATACCTCATCGAGAAAGAGTTTAAGCAAATCAGCCGAAACGCGATTATCCCGAAAATGATAGTTGGTTTTCCTGTTCTGGTGCTGCTTTTTTTACCGTGGGCAATTAATTTCGAAGTAAAGAATATAAAAATACACATCGTTGATAATGCCAAAAGCGTTTATTCGCAACGGCTGATAAACAAAATTGACGCCTCGTCTTACTTTATCCTTACCCGCGTTTCCACTGATTATAACCAGGCTATGGCCGATATTGAGAACGAAAAATCGGATATTATTCTGGAAATTCCGGCATCATTCGATAGGGATATGGTAAAAGAACGGCAAGCCGGCGTAATGATATCGGCCAATGCCGTGAACAGCACGCAAGGATTGCTGGGAAACGACTATCTGATGCAGATTATCAACGATTTTTCGCAGGAATTGCGCGATGAAATTTATCCGGCGGCGGCTGTATCGGATGTGCCGCACATTGAAACGTTAACCGATTATCGTTACAACAAAACCCTCGATTACAAAGTATTTATGCTGCCGGCATTTATCGCCCTCATGCTCACACTTATTTGCGGCATTCTGCCCTCGCTGAACATTGTTATTGAAAAAGAAACCGGCACCATTCAGCAAATCAACGCCACGCCCGTGAGCAAATTCAACTTCATATTGGCAAAACTCATTCCGTATTGGATTATAGGAATCATTATCCTCACCGTTTCGTTTTTCATTACCTGGCTTGTTTACGGACTATTTCCATCCGGCAGCTTTGTTACGCTCTATATTTCCTCCATTATTTTTCTGCTCGGGATTACCGGATTTGGAATTATCATTTCCAACTATTCCGATACATTGCAGCAATCCATGTTTCTGGTAATGTTTTTCATTCTTATTGTTATTCTGCTCAGCGGATTGTTCACGCCCGTTTCGGCCATGCCGCCGTGGGCGCAGGTCATTGCTCATGCCAATCCCCTCACCTACTTTATCGAAATAATGCGCCTAGTTTATCTCAAAGGCAGTTCGCTGGCCGATGTTGTAAAACCATTGATGTGGATGGCCGGCTTTGCTGTTTTTCTTAACTCGTGGGCCATAATCAGTTACAGGAAAAGAGGATAGAAGAGAGTTACGTCTTACGTGTTTCGTGTTGCGAGTTACGGATGACCGTCCAACGCCCATTAAACAAAACTTCTCCAAATACGTTATTATAGTAAACCAGTTTTATTGAAAATGAAGACAAAAAACCTATTTGCCATACTCTTAGCCGGAATTTTAATGACAGGCGCCGCGTGCACCACACGTTCCGGCCAATCCGGCCAATCCGAAGCAACCGATACGATAAATCCAAACACAATGATTGGAGTAACCGAACTGCTATCGGAAAACCTTCACGACAAGTTGATGTCATCGTTCAACCCCAATTGGGAGATTGAAGAACCCGCCCCCACCGACTATCCGGAGTATTACGGCGGCTCGTTCATCGATAACGACGGAAAATTTGTTGTTTGTGTTGTGGGCAACTCTGCGCAACATCGCCTTACGCTTGCCTCCATTCTGGGAACCGATGATTTTCTGACCGAATCGTGCACCTACTCCTACCGCGAGATGATGCAGGTGATGGACAAAATTGACGCTTTCTTAAGCGATTCATCCGTGCCGGCCGACCATCCTTTCCTGACTCGTTTTGCCGGAGCCGGCGCGGATGTTTTCGAAAACCGTGTTGTGGTTCAGCTAACGGAGGTAACCGATGCCGCCGTTCAGGCCTTTAAAAAAGACATATCCAATTCTCCGGCGGTGATGTTCGAAAAAGGCGAAATGCCGGAGTTGATGTAAACATCAGGCGTCAGATATCAGACACCAGATATCAGATATTAGACTCCGGAAGGAAAAAGTTAAGATTGTTGGTAAAAACCCACAATTGAAATTTTGCTCAACGGATATTTATCGAAATACGCTTCCTTCCTCTTTGAGACAAGTTCTGGTTTACGCCACGAAGTGGTAATTTACTTCAGCCCGACGCGCCGCTTCGCTCTGCGTTGGGTCAACATTGCAGCCTCCGATTTCGCCTTGAAAAGCCATATTTCCATAACCGTAGGCGGTTTATTCGCCTATGGCAAAACAATTATCAAATAAGAACAAAAAGGAACCTAAAAAATGGCCGATTATAAAAACGAAGACGCGCTTGTCCTTTTTTCCGGAGGGCAAGACTCCACTACCTGCCTGTTTTGGGCTAAAAAAACTTTCAGAAACGTTGAAGCGTTGTGCTTTTCATACGGACAACGCCACTCCGTGGAAATAGAAATTGCCCGCCACATTGCCCAAATGGCCGAAGTGCCCTTCCAACTGCTGGATGCCTCCATTATTTCGAACCTGGCTCCAAACTCTTTGACGGATACCTCCATTACAATGGATCAGGAACAACCCGCCGGCTCATATCCCAACACGTTTGTGCCGGGACGAAACATGCTGTTTATTACTTTCGCGGCAGCCGTCGCGTACGCGAAAAATATCCGCCATTTGGTTACCGGCGTTTCCGAAGCCGATTACAGCGGCTATCCCGATTGCAGAGATACATTCGTACATTCGCTAAACGCCACAATAAACCTGGCCATGGACAAGCATTTTGTTATTCATACACCGCTGATGAATAGGGACAAAGCCAACGTATGGCAACTGGCCGACGAATTGGGCGTTTTTGATACTGTGAGAAACGAAACGCTCACCTGCTACAACGGTATTAAAGCCGAAGGCTGCGGACACTGCCCGGCATGTAAACTGCGAAACAAAGGGTTGCAGGAATACCTGGATTTAAAAAATCAACCGCTAAAATAACTTACCGGTCAAACCGGTAATAACGCAACAGCGGATCATCTTCGCCGGCAAGAATTTTCAACACCAGCTCCATTCCCTGCACCGAGAAGGTGATGCCGTTTCCGCCCAATCCCAACACAAAAATGGCATTCCGAAAATCGGGATGCTTGCCGATATAGGGCAATCCGTCTTTGGTTATACCAAATGCTCCCGACCAATTGTAATCTTCCGTAAAGTTAATATGGGGAAAAAAGGCCTTGATTTTCCGGATGAGTTTGCGGGCTTTTTCGTCTTTAATTTTTTCGCTGAATCCGCCGTATTTAAACTTCACATCTTCGCCGCCCACCAGCAAACGCTTATCCTCGGTGGTACGCATATAAATGTACGGGTTATCGGTATCCCAGATTAAAACATCTTTCAGTTCGGGATAATAGTTGATGTGCTGTTCGCTCACGCAGGCAAAAGTACTTACAATATCGGCGTATTTTTTTCTGAACATGTGCAGCGTTTCAAAGCCCGAACAGAAGACAATTTTCCGACAAATCACCATGTTTCCCAAATCGGTATGAATAACCACGTTTTCGCGGTTGTAATCTATTTTCTTTATGGTTGTATGGTCGAAAACGGGCATTCCTTTGCGATGGTTGTGGTGTATAAGCTCGTGAGCAAATTGAAAAGCATCAACCGAGGCGCCTTCTTCCGATAATATGCCGGCAAAGGAAATCATTTTGTATCGTTTCCTTATCTCCCGCGTAGGAAGCCATTCTACGTTAAAACCATGTTTGCGGCGAAGTTCAAATTCTTCGGAAAGTTTTTTTTCCGCTTTTTTGGAATGCGCTACCTGCAACGATTTTTTACGCTCAAACCCACATTTCAGCTTTTCGCTCGTTACCAGTTTATCCAACGTTTCAATGGAGCGGATACCGGCTCTGTAACATTCAACAGCCGGCATTTCGCCAATCATGGCAGCAAGATCGGTAAGAGGCATATCAATTTCATATTGCAGCATAGAGGTTGTGGCCGAGGTGCTTCCGGCAGCCAAATCCCTTTTGTCTATCACCAGCGTTTTGTATCCGGCATTATGAAGCGTATGGCTGATGAGAGCGCCCGTTATTCCGGAACCGATTACGGCAATATCGCACACGATATTCTCTTTCAAAGAAGGATAGCTTTTTAAAATTCCGTTTTTTAGCAACCAAAAAGATTCGGGGGATCGGAGTTTCATAAAAATTGTTATTATAAAGGGTTCTTAAATATACCAATAGAACAATGCCCGCCTTGTTTTTGTTTTATTTATTTAAAACTTAAAAAAAAAATTATGGACTATTTAGAAAAACAAGCAGAAACTTTAAACGATTTGGTGTTGATTAACAACGACCGTGTAGAAGGCTATCAAAAAGCCATCGATGAACTTAAACCGGAAGACGCTGATTTGCGAACTGTATTTCAAGAACGCATCGATCAAAGCAGGCAATTCCATTCGGAACTGGTTAACGAAGTTGCCGTGCTGGGCGAAGAAATAAAAGATGGCACCAAATCTACCGGAAAAATCTATCGCGCCTGGATGGACGTAAAAGCATTTTTCTCCGGAAACGACAGAAAAACCATTCTCGACAATTGCGAAGACGGTGAAGATGCAGCCGTAAGGGCATACAGCGAAGCGCTGGAATGTGAAAACCTTACTCCCGAGCAAAGAGCCCTGGTAATCCGTCAGCATACCGAAGTAAAAGCGTCGCACGACCGCATTAAAGCGATGAGAGATTCGTTGTAATGAAACTTAAAGTTTTAGGTTATATAATTAAGGATGAGGTGTCTCATCCTTAATTGTATCAATCAGAAAAATAACTCAGAAAGCATATACTCATGAAAGAAAAAAACAAAAAAGACGGGCAAACTAAAAATGCCTCTCAAAACAATTCAAAACAAAACACCTCCGCAAATCCGAGCATTCCGGGCAAAGGCGCCGAACCGGCAAAAGTTTCCAACATTGAACTGAAAGACCCGAAGAACGTGGAAATGAGCGAAGCCGACAAAAAGGTAATGCAGGAAACCCGCCCGAACACATCGGACAGCCAAAAACAACAAGACCTGGCGGTGAACAAAGGCGGCGGCTACGGTAAAAAAATGACCACCAACCAAGGGTTGAAAATCAACGATGACAGCAACTCGCTGAAAGCCGGCGAACGCGGCCCGTCGTTACTGGAAGATTTTATTATGCGCGAGAAAATCACGCATTTCGACCACGAACGCATTCCCGAAAGAATCGTTCACGCACGCGGCTCGGGTGCGCACGGCGTTTTTAAAGTAACCAATCCCATTCCTCAATTCACGAAAGCAAAATTCCTCTCGGAAAAAGGAAAAGAAACATCGGTATTCGCGCGTTTCTCCACCGTTCAGGGTGGTCGCGGCTCCACCGATATGACACGCGATGTGCGCGGTTTTGCCGTGAAATTTTACACCGAAGAAGGAAACTACGATTTGGTAGGGAACAACATTGCGCCGTTCTTTATTCACGACGCCATTAAATTCCCCGATTTCATTCACGCCGTGAAACCCGAACCCCGCAACGAAATTCCACAAGCCGCTTCGGCACACGATACATTTTGGGATTTTGTTTCCACATCGCCCGAAACTTTTCACGCCGTTTTCTGGCTGATGAGCGACCGTTGTATCCCGCGTAGTTTGCGTATGGTAGAAGGTTTCGGTACGCACACGTTCCGTTTCATCAACGACAAAGATGAATCGTTCTTCGTAAAATTCCACTGGAAACCCGTGTTGGGAATGCATTCACTCGTTTGGGACGAAAATCAGAAAATAGCCGGTAAAGATACCGATTTCCACCGCAGAGACTTGTGGGATGCCATACAGGCAGGCGAATTCCCCGAATGGGATTTCGGCGTACAAATCGTTCCCGAAGAAGACGAATTTAAATTCGATTTCGATTTGCTCGACCCAACCAAGCTTATTCCCGAAGAATTGGTTCCCGTACAAATTATCGGGAGAATGACGTTGAACCGCAATCCGGACAATTTCTTTGCCGAAACGGAACAAATCGCGTTCCACCCCGGACACATCGTTCCCGGAATCGATTTCACGAACGACCCGCTGTTGCAGGGACGTTTGTTCTCGTACACCGATACGCAGATTTCGCGATTGGGAGGACCTAATTTCCATGAAATCCCCATCAATCGCCCCGTTGTGCCCGTGGTTAACAACCAACGCGACGGAATGCACCGGATGAACATCGATGTGGACGATACCAATTATCATCCAAACACCATCGGCGATAACAGCCCGTTGCAATCATCGAAGGAAGAAGGCGGATTCACAAGCCACCGCGAACGGATTGACGCTCACAAAGTGCGCGCGAGAAGCCAAAGTTTCCTCGACCATTATTCGCAACCCACACTGTTTTACAACAGCCAGAACGAAGTGGAAAAAAGGCATATTGCCGATGCGTTCAGTTTTGAACTCGGTAAAGTGAAGCGTGTGGAAATCAGGCGCAACGTGCTCAAAATGATTAACCAGGTAAACAAAGACCTCGCGGTGTATGTAGCCGATAAACTCGGTTTGGAGATTCCCGAAGGAGTTCCCGTGAATATGCAGCACAGCCCCGATGCTAAACCGGAAGAATACGAAACCATTTTCGTGAAACCCGAATTGCAGGAATCGCCCGCGTTGAGTATCCTCAAAAACGATAAGAAAGACAGCATCCGCACCCGCGTGATTGCTATTCTTTGCGACGACGGCGTGGACGGCGCGCAAGTGGAAGCGTTGAAGAAAACGTTGTCCGGAGAAGGCGCAATGGTAAAAGTTGTGGCATCGCATTTCGGAACCATCAAAGACAAAGACGGCAAGGAACTGGGCGTGGACGACACGGTTCTCACCACCTCGTGCGTACTTTTCGATGCAACGGCTGTTCCCAACGGAACGGGCGAAATGTTCGACACGATGAATTCCGACCCGGCTTACAAAGAATTCATAAGAGATACCTATCAACACTTTAAGCCTATCGCGGGCAACGGCGCGGCCGTTGATTACATCAAGGATGTAATCGGAGACGACTTCACCACCTCCGAAGGCCTTGTGGAAGACGGTTCTCCCGAAGATTTTGTAAATGCCATTAAAGAAGGCAGGTTCTGGAACAGATAACAGTAGAAAAATAACATTTTAAAATTAAAAAAGTAATGGAAACTAAAAATTATCAATTAAACTTGGAAAGGAATATCGGCAGTACCGATAGAATGATTTCCTTTGTCGCGGGTATATTTCTGCTTTCAGGAATGTTTCGCGGAAGAAACAGATTATTGAAAGTGTTGGCAGGAAGCGCTTTGGTGTACCGGGCAACAAAAGGGTATTGCCCTGTTTACAGCAAATTGGGCATGAATACCACCACCGAGGCCAAACGCGTTCTTGTGGAAACAGCGGTAACGGTAAACAAACCGCGTGAAGAAGTGTACGCTTACTGGCGCAGGCTCGAAAACCTGCCGCTTTTTATGAAACACCTGGAATCGGTGCGCGAGCTGAGCGACCTTCATTCCGTTTGGACCGCGAGAATCCCGGGCGGACTGTGCAACCTGGAATGGAAATGCGAAATTACTTCGGATGTTCCCAACGAATCCATCAAATGGAAAAGCATGCCGGATTCGCAGGTTGTGAACAGCGGATTGGTACGGTTCTTGGACGCGGGCAATGGCAATACAACAATTCAGGTGAATATTTCCTACGAAGCCCCGGCAGGGAATTTGGGAACCGAAATTGCCAAACTGTTTACGCCTGCTTTGGAAAAAATTATCCGGGACGATATTAAAAACTTCAAACGAGTGATAGAAGCCGAAGAATT
>JAUNRY010000024.1 GCA_030539475.1 Bacteroidia bacterium
AGCCGAAGAAATTCTAAATCCTGCGTACTCCCCGTGGGTTTTTTTATTCCTCTTATTACACTCATTTTACTTAATCTATGCTTATGTCAAATTTAATACATTTTTTATTTATCAGTTTTTTTGTGTTTTGTTTTCCAAAGATAGAAATAAATATTACAGCTTAAAAAAAGTTTATATTTCTAAAAAATAATATTTCACTCATCCCGTAATTTATTGTAAAACGCATTTTTTGTTACTTTTCACCTCACTCCAACCCTCCCATTCTCTCTCTTAATTTTCCCTTTCTCAACCGCCAAATTAATTGCATAGCGCAGTAACGCATCAATATTTTTGCCCACTTTGGCAAAACCGAAAAGGTTGGCGATATAGCGCCGCAGTTCTTCTTCATTGATGCTCAAGTTCTCTTGCACCGCTTCTTCAATGGCAATAACCAACTCCTCCGGAGCAATATCTTCCATTGCGCGTTTTTCGTACATATTGGAGCGATAGTTTTTCAGTGTTTCGGGCAAAATTTCGGCGTTCCAGTAAAACGGTTGATGGTGGTTGGTTTTCGGTATATTCAACCCCTGCATCAACGTTTGCAGATAAGCATCCAGCTTGGCGCCTACACGCGATGTATTCCACGCCGCTAACACCCGCCTGTAAAGTAAGTTTTTGCTAATGGGAGCTTCTTGTTGTATTACATCCAGAATTTGCTTTTTAATGGTTTCCCGATTGTGATAATCGTAAACTGTATCCGAATTTCCGCCGGCAATGATGGGTAAATAACAGGCTGTGTAATCTATTTGCAATGAATTGTTTGAGGGTGTTTCGTTCCGAACTTCCGTTTCCGCATTGACTGTTTGTGGCAATTTTTCCGGTTGCGTATCAGTTAGAAAAGGCGGCTTTTCAACCGGTAGCGGTATTTCGGTATCGGCGCCATTTTTCAATTCTTCTACTTTTGCAGCTATTGTATCTGCAATCCTATCGGCATTTTCTATCCAGTCCATCGTCCAGATTCGGAAAATATTCCAGCCGAGAACACGCAGTACGGATGGCATAACCATTTCGCGGTCGTTGGTGGTTTGTGCGTCGAAATAATATTTTCCATCTATCAGAATACCAAGAATATATTGATGCGGATTATTGGGATGCACCACGCCTACGTCCACTTTGAAGCCGGATGTACCGATGTTTGATTTTACTTTCAGCCCGCGCTCAACGAGTTTTTGACTAACCACGCTTGCCAGGCTTTTTGTGTCGGAGGAGATGGAGTTTCGGTTGTCTGATGAAATAGGCAGATGTCCCGATTCGGCATACTGGAGAAACGATTTCAGCCCGGCTACTCCTTCCGACGAAGTGCGTGCCAAATCAATCTGTTCCGAGCGCACGGTGGCAAAAACGTGCATTTCGTACCGTGCACGCGTTACCGCAACGTTAAGCCGCCTCCAGCCGCCGTTTCGGTTCAGCGGGCCGAAATTCATACTCATTTTTCCTTCCGAATCGGGGGCGTAACATACGGAAAACAGGATAATGTCGCGTTCATCACCCTGCACATTTTCTAAATTCTTGATAAACAGAGGTTCATTTGACTCCATAGCCAATTGCTCCAACTGCGAGTCGAGCATAAAGGCTTGTTGCAGAATATCTTCTACCAAGTTTTGCTGAGCCTGGCTAAAAGTTACGACACCTACACTTTTGGTATGATTGGCAGAATGACGAAAATGATTTTTTATGAATTCCACGATAGCTTCCGCTTCAAACTTGTTCTGCCGGGTTTTTCCCTTATCGTAATAACCGGGAACCGGATGATGCGACAATTTGCGGCTGATGTCGTCGGCCGACGGGAAAGTTAAAAGCTTGTTGTCGTAATAATTGGCATTGCTGAAAGCGATCAGGCTCTCGTGTTTGCTCCTGTAATGCCTGAGCAAGTGCAGAGACGGAATGGAAAGTGCGAGGCAATCGTCGAGAATACTCTCCAGATCTTCAATTTCGATGTTTTCTTCGTCAATTTTAGTGGTGCTGAAAAAAGAAGTTGGCGGCATTTGCTTGGGATCGCCCACTATGATGGCTTGCTTTGCACGAGCCAACGCGCTTACGGCCTCACAGGTGGGTAGCTGCGATGCTTCGTCGAAAATAACCAAATCGAAATGGTTGGCATCCACATCAAAATACTGCGCGGTTGAAATAGGGCTCATAAGCATACAGGGCGCAATGCGCGGCAGAAGTGTAGGAATTTGGTCGAACAGCCGGCGGATGCTCATCGCGCGTCCTTTGTTTTTTATGGCGCGCTGCAAAATGCCGATTTCGGAACTCTGCATCGCTTCGCGTGTGGTGTTTGGCACTTGCGAAGTGAGTTTCAGCAGCAATTCCTTTCGGGTGAGCTCCCTGAATTGAGTGGCAATTTGTTTGTATTGTTCAATCTTGTTTTCGAAAAGAGTGGCATTGAAGAGATGCAACGGTTCGTTTCGGGCGATAATGTTACGCGCCAGCGAACTGTGCGCCGTGAAATGAAAATAATCGGCGGCATCGGTTGTTGGGAAAACTTGTTTTTCAAAATCGCCGATAAACCACTGCAAACTCAACTTTTCGCCTTCGGCAACGATGCGTTTGTAATTAATCCAAGCGTTCAGTTGGGGCAAATGCGCGGTTAATTGTTCTGCCAAACCAATAGATTCGTCAAACCAAACGGCGTCTGCCGCTATTTGATTAAAATTTATTCCCGTTGCGTTTGCGTAATCCGTAAGCTGTTGTTGCAATGCTTGTTGATTAATAATAAAATCGGAGAGAATGGTTGATTTCGGTAAAATAATTTCATCGGTGCTTTCGATGTTGTTTTGCGCCCAAAACTTCATCCAGCTATCGAACGAATTTATTCCCCAAACTGTGCATTGCTGAATTATCTTTTCAAGAATAGCCGTGCGTTTTTCAATTTGCGGCAAATCGGTTTCTTCTTCCCTGTAAAGCGATTTCAACGATTTTTTTATCCAATCGAAGCGTTCCCGGCTTAACAATAGTTTTTCTTCTTTCCAACTCGCGTATTCTGCGAAAAATTTTTCAACTTGCGCCTCGTTATCCCATTTACTTTTTTTGTACAGCTCAAGTTGTTTTTTCAATTTGTTTTTCTTTATCAACCGGGGCAAAAACCATTTCTGACCGGCTTGTTTCCATTGTAATTCCAAAGCAGATACATCCAATTCCAACACATTTCGGTTAAATGCGGAAAGAAGTTGTTGCAGCGCTGTTTGATATTTTTGGAAATGAGTGCGCCATTCATCAAATATTTCCCGGTTTTCTTTGGACGAATAGTTGCGGCAGAAATTTACCGGCGCGTTGGGTAACTCGCTCAATATCATTGCAATAATCGCAAAAGCATTCAGTTGCTTGCCGGTTTCCACCGAAAATGGAAAGTGAAGCGCGCTTTGTGCGGTTGAAGTTTTGTTTTTTAAGGTAGCAATAGCGGGTGCAAGCAGCGGTGTTTGGCGGATAATGAAATCGGTTGTGGCGGATGAAAACTCTTCGGTTTTGAAACGCGAAAAAGGATTTTCTTTGGGATGCGTAATTTGAGTAATGATGGATTTAAACTGAAAAAGCCAGTCTTCCCAGTTTTGCCAAAGCGCCGGATTCAGTTGGTTCAACACCTCTTCGGGAATGAGGTTTTTTGGAAAACCGTTGGATTTTAATGTTTCCAGCTGCACAATATCATCGTAAAGGCTCCATCCCACAGGCTGCTTTTGATGTAGCACTTCCGCGTAGCTGCCAATAGCGTTTTTCGCTTGGTTAAGGCGGTCGGCTTCGCGTTGAAAATCGATGGGGTCAAACTTTCTCGAAACGTCCAGTGATGCGGCCAATTGAGACAATACATCCGATTTTTTAGATTTGTTGGAATGAAGTTCCAGCGAAAACGGACCCAGCCCGATTTGCTCCAACCGATTATACACAACGTCTAAAGCTGCTTTTTTAGCAGCTACAAATAGCACTCGTTTTTCGCGGAACAGCGCGTCGGCGATAATGTTGGTGATGGTTTGCGATTTTCCCGTTCCCGGCGGCCCGTGAAGAATAAAACTCTCGCCGTTTTGCGCCGAAAGCACTGCATTCATTTGCGAAACATCGGTGGGAATAGGCAACGCCATCAGCGCGGGATGAATTTTTTCGAAAGATTCAATGTCTTTCTGTTGGCGAACACTTTTTTCGGTTAATTTCCCTTCGGTCAGGCTGCGGACTATTTCGCTTTCGAGCAATTTATCCTGATGCAGCACTATATCTTTCCAAAGAATGAGTTTGCTGAACGAAAAATTTCCGAGAATCAGTTGCTCTTCCACGTCCCAGCCTTTGAGTTGCATAACGGCACGGCGCAAAATTCCCATCACTTTGGGCACATCCACTCCTTTTTCGTCGTAGGGAAGTTGGTTTAGCGCGTTAATACTCAACTGATATTCTTGCCGGAGAAATTCAAGCAGAGTAATGTTCATCATCGTTTCTTCTTCGCGGCTTTTCAGTGTGTATTTGCTGTTTACCGAGCGGCGGTTTATCTCCACCGGAATAAGCAGTATGGGCGAGTATCTGGCTTGTTCGGGTGTTTTTCTGTCGAACCATTTCAGCAATCCCACGGCAAGATACAGCGTGCTCGAGCCGTTTTCTTCGATGGCCAGTTTTGCGTTTTTGTGGATGTGATTCAAGATGTTGTCTAAATCTTCCTGATGATAATACGTCATCAGCCGGTTGTATTTCAACTCATCGTTGGCGGTTTGATACAAGGGGGAAGAGTGATGTAGCGCCTGGGCGAACAAATTGTACTTTTTCAGTATTTCGGCGCGTGGATGTGGCAGGATAGAAAACGTGCGTCCGTCGGCCAGCGTGTCTTCCAGGTGGTTGATGTCGATATCCACCAATTGCAGCATATTGCGTGTCATCCTGATGTTCAGCAAATTGTTTCGGAGCGATAAATCGAGCAACTTGCGTTCCCATATTTTCTGCTTTGTTTTGGGCTGTGTGGAGTTCAATTCATCGTCTGTATAAATGGTGCCGATTTCGAAATTCTCAATCATCTTTAACGCTATGTGTTTGTCAATCAGCTCTTCGTCCAGTTGCGTTCCGGTTGAATCGTTTATTAACGGCAGCGGGCGCATTCCGGCCGTGCGTGCACGTTTTACATCTACCGAGAGTATGAAATCTTCTTTTTCTATGAGTTGCATTTCGGCCAGGTTCAACGCTTTCACAAAATCCATATCGTTTCCTTTGCACACGCTGGTGGCTTCTATCACCGCCATTTCGCGGATGCCTTTGGCCAATCGTTTGGTGATGGCTGTTTTGTCGTCGTTGATTATCTCGGCGAATTTATTATCGTACAGCCAGCATCCTACGAATGCGTGCCCTTCTGTAACCACGATAATCGGATTTAAATCGATGGCTTCCAGGCAAGCTGCGAACAACAAGCTAATATCGATGCAATTTCCGAATCGTTCTTGTTGGATGGTGTGGAGCAACCTCAGGCGCTGGCCTGTTTGTTCGTATCCGGGCGGAATGGAACTGTAAACAATTTCTTCCGATTGAATGGCGGTGTAAATAGCCGACATCATTTGCAGAACACGTTCTATATTATCGCTCTGATAACCTTCGAAAGCGGTTGTCAACTTTTGATTTTCCAGGATTTCCACCGCTTTTCGTTTGATGTGATATACGTATGGGTGGTTTGGCGTGATGTAAGTTGAAATTAACTCGGGGAAAATGCGAAAGCCACTGAAATATTCCAACTGATGCACATCAATTCCCAAATAATCAATCAGCTGAGCATTATTATTTTGCCAAACTTCAATCTTCAGAACCGCTTTTTCGGTTTCGGAAATGGAAGACAAGTACGTTCGGTTTACACGCATTGTATCCAACGAAACTTTAACGCTTTCTTGAGCCGGAATATCGGCAATAAATGCGTTGAAAGGTTCTATGCACGGAATATCCGATGTTATTTTTACTTCTATTTCACCGGAATTATTATCGGACGTGTTTTCAATAATTAAGTTCTGTACAGGCAGTAACTTGTTTAAATAAAGCGAGATACTTAGAAAGGGAATATACTCCTTGTGGAGAATGAGCGTATTTTCCATATCAATGAAAATTTTTGAGTCAGCGTTCTAACAACATATGACGAATGATTTATTTCTGTGATATTTGAGATTTTTTAAATCAATAAATATTCATAAAATAACGTATTAGAATTATTTTGGGGGTAAAGTTAAATATTTTTTCGAAAAAAATTGCAAAAAATACAAATAAGTTGTATCTTTGAGGCATAAATTTTTTGAAAGCAATTCACAATAAGGATTATTCCGTTGTGAAAACATTTGGGTTGCCCCTTGTCCATCAAATCAGGGGGCATTTTTATTTCACCTCCAGTTCAAAAATGCGTTCGCCGGCGTATGTGTTAATGTGAAGGCGGAAAGGAGTGGGTGAGCCATTGGCGGATTTTAAGGCAGAGAGTAAAAAAGAAGTATACAGCTTTTTGGCGTATCCGGGCGGATCATCGTTGCGCGAGTAGGCTAAGTGCAAATTGAGAGACGACGATTGTGTGTCGCGAAATAACCCGATTGTATGCGCTTTTTCGTAGTACTCAATTTCGAGAATCAGGTTAAGGTAGTTGCCGCTTACCCAAACGCTTTGAATTTTTACCGGATTTTTGATCAGGCTGTCCACAGCATTGCTTTCCTGTACCGTTCCGGTAAAAATATCGGAAACATTGTTTACTTTTATCGTGTCGCCGCGTAAAGGTGTGTAATTGAGCGCTACGCGTTGTCCGTCTTTTCCCGAATAGTTTTTCAGCTCTCTTGGAATAAGTGTTTTGTTGTTGTCTAATTGAAAAGAAATTTGTTCTCCGGGCTTCACCACCGTGGCCAATTCTACCAGAAAATCATCGAAACGTTCCGGTTCTTTCTCACACGCGATAGCGATCAGAAAAAAAACCGTCAGGTATGCAATATATTTCCAGTTCATCGTTTCAATTTTCTACTCCAATGCTGTGCGGCCTGCGCTATTTTACCGAAACAAAATTCTTAACCGTGTTACCGTACATTTCTATCAGTTTTTCGCGCAAGAAACCGTGGTCTTTGTTCGGAATACCGATTTTCTCAATCTGTCCGTTGATATAATTGTTGAAAAATATTTTATCTTCCTCGGTATATTTATCGCTAAACCGCGTGCTGTTTTCCATCAAATCGTAGGCAACATAATTGATGGGAAAAAACACATAATTTTTGTAAATTTCCGTATCTATGGCATGCGTGGCTATTTCCATTATCTGTGTGCGGTTGGTGTCGGCATCAATTTGCGATAGCTTATCGTTAATTGGATTGCCAAACTTGAAAAACACTTTGCCTTTGAACCCCAGAATGCCCGTACGCATGTTTTCGATGTCATCGGCCTGGCTTTTTTTGTATTCGGGATTGTCTCTTTTAAGTTGATATTCCTGCGCTTTCAGGTAGTCGCACGGATCGAATTCATACGTGATGGAAAGCGGTGTGATGTTGAGCATTTTGAGCGCTTCGAGCGGTTTGGCGCTGTTATAGAGCGAGAGCATTTTCAAGAGGCCGGTTTGTGTTTTATCGTCGGAATCTTTGGCGCGGCCTTCTCGTTGCGCAATCCATACAGATTGATTTCGATTGGCAACCGTATCGTGAATGTACTCCGACAAGTGTTTTGACGTGTTCAGCATTTCGCGTACAGAAACACCGCGTTTTACGAGAAAACTTTTGTTGAGCCGCACCAGTTCGGTTATCCACGGATAAATGAGTAAGTTGTCGCCGATGGCAATTTCCGATGTGTTAATTTCTTTGTCGAAAAACAAAATATTCAGAAAAGCGGCATCCAGCACTATATCGCGGTGGTTGGAAATGAAAACGTGTCCGACTCCGTTTTTGAAATCGTCAAATCCGATACCGGTAAGTTCCGAGGTGGTTTTAGCAATCAGCTGTTTCATAAACGGATAGATGATGGTTCGCTGAAAATCGTAAACCGATTTGCAGGCCGTCATGGCTCCGCTAAACATTTCCCATTCAATAGGTTTTATCAGCGGTTCAACCGCTCTGCGAAAATAGAAATCGTTGACTAAGGAACGGATAGCGGAAGGCACCTCAGTGTCGTAAAAAGGACGAATATCGTCGAAATTCTGCTTATTATTTGTTTCCATAATTTGTTCAAAAAAGTTACTCGGTAATTCAATAAGGTTATTTTCTTATCCGGCTGTACTCGTACTCGATAATATCGGTCATTACATCAGAAATATTGAGTCCGGCGGCCTGCACTTGTTGAGGAATGAAACTGGTTTCGGTCATTCCGGGCGTTGTATTTACCTCGAGCAAAACCGGAACGCCGTCGGAAACAATGTAATCTGCACGGATAATTCCTTTTGCGCCGATAAGTTGATAAATACGTTGGGTTTGCTCCTGAATTTGTGCGGCAATGGCTGCCGGAATTCGTGCCGGAGTAATTTCTTCCACTTCGCCTTTGTATTTGGCGTTGTAATCGAAAAAATCGTTTTTGGAAACCACTTCGGTGAGCGGCAAGCGTTGAAATCCTTTTGCCGACTGATAGCATCCGCAGGTTACTTCCGTGCCCGATATGAAACTTTCTATGAGCGTTTCGGGAGCTTCGGCAAAAGCGTCGTCGATAGCTTTTTGCAAATTCGAGGCTTCCTTTACTTTGGTTGTGGCGAAACTGGAGCCGCCGATGTTGGGTTTAACGAAAACCGGTAATCCCAATTTATTAACAATTGATTCGGCATCGTAAGCCTCGTTCGGACGAAGCACAACCGATTCGGCTACCTGAAATCCGAAATTTTTGAGAAAATTGTTGCAGGTGAACTTGCTGAATGTCAGTGCCGATGCCAACACGCCGCAATTGGAGTAGGGGATGCGAAGCATATCGAAATAGCCCTGCAGCACACCGTCTTCGCCCGGTGTGCCGTGGATGGTGATGTAGGCGAAATCGAACGCAGTTTTTTGTCCGTTTGCCGTGAAACTGAAGTCGTTTTTATCGATGGGAAAAAGCTTGTTTTCGTACTCGGCCTCCCATACGTGTTCGTCTATTTTCACCTTATAAAGATTGTATTTCTCTTTATCGATAAAAGAGTATATGCCTTTGGCGCTTCTTTCCGAAACTTCCTTTTCTGACGAATATCCGCCCCAAACAATGGCAATGTTTTTTTTCATCTTCTAACTTCTAATTTCTAATTTCTCGATTCAGTGTATGTTCGCCATCTTTCGATAACGTTTTGAATATCTTCCGGCAAAATGCTTTCGAAAAACATTTCTTTGCCCGTTCGCGGATGAACAAAGCCCAGCGTTTGCGCATGCAGGCATTGCCGCGGGCAAATGGCGAAACAATTATACACAAATTGTTTGTATTTTGCAAAATGCGTTCCGCGCAACACTTCGTTTCCGCCGTATCGCTCGTCGTTGAACAGCGTGTGGCCGATGTGTTTCATGTGCACACGAATTTGATGTGTGCGCCCCGTTTCCAGTTCGCATTTAACAAGCGTTACGTAACCAAACCGCTCCAGCACGTTATAGTGCGTAACCGCGGGTTTTCCGTGTTCGCCGTCTTCAAAAACGCGCATCTGCATGCGGTCTTTGGGGTCGCGGCCGATATTTCCGGTAACAGTTCCCCGGTCGTCGGCAACGTTTCCCCACACCAGCGCCACGTATCTGCGTTGGGTGGTTTTGTTGAAAAATTGTGCCGACAGGTGCGTTTTGGCCTCGGGTGTTTTGGCCACGAGCAGCAATCCCGATGTATCTTTGTCTATTCGGTGAACCAATCCCAGGCGCGGATCAGACATGTCCATTCCGTGTTCGTATTTCAGGTGAAACGCTATGGCGTTGACCAATGTGCCGGTGTAATTTCCGTGTCCGGGATGCACTACCATGCCGGGCGGCTTGTTGATAACCATCAGGTCATTGTCTTCGTAAACGATGGTGAGTGGGATGTTTTCGGGCAGAATTTCCAGTTCCCGCCGCGGCCTATCCATTACAATGGTAATTACGTCGAGCGGTTTCACCTTGTAATTCGATTTTACGGCCGTGCCGTTTACCAGAATACAATCGGCATCGGCGGCTTGCTGGATTCGGTTTCGGGAAATTCCTTCGATGCGTACGGACAAAAATTTATCGATTCGCAGCAGGCTTTGTCCTTTATCGGCTACAAATCGATAATGCTCAAATTTTTCGTTTTGTGAAGAATCATCCATTAACTCATCTTCATCATCCGAAAAATCTTGTATGTCATCGAAATTGTTTTCGTTCACTTTGGGTTGTTTTTCGCTCTTTGCCTAAAAGAAAGATTCATCAATATTCGATGGTTGTGTTGCCTCGCCGTTTGGATCGGATTGAGGAGTTGTTCTTACTTCCGCCGGTGAAACCACAAATTCTCTGTTCATATCCAACGAGTCATTCGTCATTCCGCTTCCTACAACCAGTTTCAGAGGCGAACCTGCCGGTATTTGTTCATCGGGCATGAGTTTTTTTCCGCGATATTCTACCGACATCACCAGCCCGTGGTATTGCGCGGGAACTTCTTCTATTGTTATCTGGTTGAATCCGATGGAGTTGAGCAGGGCAATGGCCTGTCGGGAGGAAAAGTCTATCAATCCGGGAACGGAAACCGGCTGCGGGTTTCGGGCGTAAATGGTGATGTAAATATCGCGTCCTTCCTTTACCTTGTTGTTCGGTTTGGGCGTCTGATCGATGATGGAGCCGGGAACCGCGTCTCGTTGAAAGATGGAATCAACAATCTGAATATCCAATCCTTTCGATTTCAGCATTGCCTCGGCTTCTTCTGCCTGAAGCCCTTGTAATTGAGGAACTATTACGTTTTGTCCGTGGCGCGTGTAAACATTGAGCAAAAGCAGGGTTAGCACCACTAATAAAATGGCTACAACGCCTATTGCCACGATGTTCAGGAGAATGTTGTTCCCGATAAAATTTTTATTTTTTGATTTTGCACACATACTTTAAATATGTTGGTTGAACAGTTTTTATAGTTTTGCTAACAGCCAAGGGCTAACTGTTGATTGCCAATGATGCTGAAATTTTACCACAAAAGTATAAAAAAAATGGTTGTCTTCTGTTTTTTAGGAGCAAAGAGTTGTGAAAGTGTGTGAAGTAGATGATGAGAATTGGCGTGTTTTTTCGTAGATAACGTTGCGCAATAGCCCAAAACCTTATCCCACAGTGGCGCTACAAAAAAACAGGAACATGCATTACACACATTCCTGCTTTCCATTTTTTGCTAAATAATTATTCCAATCAACCGGCTACGGTTAACCTTGCTCTTCCTTTGGCGCGGCGGGAAGCCAACACTTTTCTGCCGTTTTTGGTGGCCATTCTCGAACGAAAGCCGTGTTTGTTTTTTCTCCTTCGGTTTGAGGGTTGAAATGTTCTTTTCATTTTATCTTGATGTTTTTATTTATTGCGTGAAATATTGGGGTGCAAAATTAGATAATATTTTTCAATTATCCAATTTATAGGGTTTAAAATTCGTTTTCTCGGACAGTTTTTTCGAGATGAGTTGAAAAAAGAAGATTTTTTGTGAAAAATACGCGCTAAATTTTGTCAGTTCTAAAAAAGGTTTTATCTTTGCACTCGCAATTTGAGGAAAGGTTAATTTTTTTCGGGTTCGCAACCTAACCGGCCCATTCGTCTATCGGTTAGGACGCCAGATTTTCATTCTGGAAAGAGGGGTTCGATTCCCCTATGGGCTACAAAAAAAGATTTAAAACAAGTCAAACAATAATGGCAAATCACAAATCAGCAGAAAAAAGAATCAGACAGACAAAAGTTCGTCGTTTATCAAATAGATATGTATCCCGCACCACCAGAAATTCGGTACGCGACTTGCGTGCTTTAACTTCGAAAGAAGAAGCGGCTAAAATGTATCCCGAAGTTTGCTCGATGCTGGATAAACTGGCGAAGAAAAAAGTTATTCACCAAAACAAGGCCAATAACTTAAAGTCTAAATTGGCCGCTCACATCAGCAAGTTGAGTTGATTTTTTATTCATCAAAATAAGTAAAGCCGGACACGAGTGTGTTCGGCTTTATTCGTGTTAGCCGTTTTTTACGGCTCAACCCGAAAACTTGTGGTGGACAGTATAGATTTCTCCCTAATGTTTTAAATGATAGTTCATTGAAAAAATACCGGCGAGAAAGCTCGTCACTTCGACCGTAGGGATAAGTCTCTTGCACTGTCAAAAAGCCATCGGATAGTTGAGTCCACCTGTTTTCGGGTTGTCCCTATTTTTACCTGTAATCTCCTTTATCAACTCGTTGATTCGGATCTCTGTTGATATCCTCGCGGCCTTCTCCACGATAATCTCCTATTTCATCATCGTCTTCCAGATACTCGTCGTTTTCATCCGGGTCTGAGGATTCCTCTTGTTCCTGATGTACGCTTTCATCTTCAGTTTGGGCAGGATATTCGCTGTCTGAATCACCCTCGCGGTAATCGCCGTGTTCTTTCGCCTTTTGATCGTCGTTGATTTGATCTTTATGGGTTTCTTTTTCGGCTGTAAGGTTGTCGGCGTCCTTGTCGTGCTGTGAATCAGTGCCGTATTCGCGGCTGCTGTCTTCGTTTGTTTTCTTTGAGTCCATATTATATATTTTTCTGTAGCTGATTCGGTTCAGATACATATATAAAACCATAAGAGGTTGTTTTTTGTTCCTGAATGCCTTTGTTATTATCCGTATTCTTCTAAAATTTATTTTCTGCCGCGAAAACACAAAAATACAACGTTAAAATCTTGTATATTTCTGATATACAGTGTTCTGTTTTTATATACCCAAGACAAAAATCATAGATTTTTATTGTCATATACTTTTCAGCATAAAACTCTTATTATACATAATTAACCAATTTATTTGCGACGTGTCCATTGGGCAACGCACCTATTCAATAAAAAAACGGCAATTATTCTTATTATTTGCTTAAACTGTTATAATGTGTATTTCTCTGTGTCTTCAATTGGTTTTTTAATATAAAATAAATCGATATAAGATTAAATTTTCATATATTTGCAGGCAAAAATTATCATTTTATTTTTGCAGTTAATTTAAAAACATCAATTAAATTATTAATTCATTAATTAAGAGATAGATGGCTGAATCTAAAAACATCTATGATAATCAACACAGGAAAAAACGTCAGAAATTCCATCAGCGCAAAGGCTTCTTTTTGTTGGTAGGTATTTTTATCGGCATTATTTTCATCGCTGCATTGTATCAAACATCCGTATATTTCTCCACCAACGAGTCATGTATGATGTGCCACGTGCATCCTCATGCCGAGGAGTCTTGGAAATTATCTGTTCACGTAAACAACAGCAGCGGCGTTATGGTAAACTGTATTGATTGTCATCTTCCGCCTAAAGACGATACATGGGCGCATTATACATCAAAAGTAGCGTTGGCAGCCCGCGATGTGTGGGGGTATATCACCAAAGACAGCGCCGATTTCGACTGGGAGAAAAAATCGCAACTCGAGCACGCCGTTAAATACATTCCCAACGAGTCGTGCGTGAAATGCCACCAGAATTTATTTCCGCAGGGAATTACCGATGAAGGCATTACCGCGCACATGTATTACGATGAGAATCACGAAAAGCTGAATTTTCAATGTATAAGCTGCCACCTCGATGCAGGACATTACAATCCCAACTATTCGCACAGTCAAATGGTGGGAATACCCGGTTTTACAGCCGGCACGGCTACTGATTCGAGTTTGTTTTTCAAGGAACCCACCGTGATTACGGCCTTTGAAAACTATACCGAGCAAATTCCGGGAACACCCGTTTCGTTCAATATGAAGGCTATACCCGGCGGAACCTTCCTCATGGGCAGCACGCCCAAAGAGCCGTACCACCAACCCGATGAAGCGCCGCAACACGAGGTAACCATAAGCCCGTTCTTCATGGCAGAGGTAGAAACCACGTGGGATCAGTACTGGGCTTTCTGTGCCGCCACCTTGAGCGAAGGGCGCACTCTTCCCGAAACGGTTTACGAAAACAACCTCCAGGCAATGGACGTAGATGCGATTTCCGGACCCACAGCCCCGTTTGGATATCCCGACCAGGGATGGGGATCGGGAGACAGGCCGGCCATTACCATGACGCATTACGCAGCGCAGATTTTCTGCCAGTGGCTCTCGGAAAAAACAGGCAAAAAATACCGCCTGCCCACCGAAGCGGAATGGGAATACGCTGCACGCGGAGGTACGCAAACGCCGTATTTCTTTCAGGGAAGCCCCCGTGATTTTTCCGACGAAGGATTTTTGAGAAGATTTTTCCCGGCAAAAACCGACAGCATAAGCGATTTTGTTATTTACAGCAAAAACAGCGATAACCGCACGCAAGAACCGTCAGCCGTATTGGCCAATCCGTTCGGATTAAAAAACATGCTCGGAAACGTGATGGAATATTGTGCCGACAGATACGATGCGGCAGCTTACAACAACAGAAGTGGAAACAACATTGATCCGTTGGTTACCGAAGGCGATGAATGGGTAGTTCGCGGAGGAAGTTATTTGTCCGACGCGGCCGATCTCCGCTCTGCCGCGCGAAGCCACACGCAACACGATGAATGGATGAAAACCGATCCGCAACAACCCAAAAGTATCTGGTGGTACTCCGATATAAGAGGCATTGGTTTTAGGGTGGTGTGCGAACCGGACGAGGCTATAAACGCGAGATAGATATATTAGATGTCAGATGTCAGAAGTC
>JAUNRY010000285.1 GCA_030539475.1 Bacteroidia bacterium
ATCAACCTTTCGTTGCAGCGAATCTTCCATATCGAACTTAATTTTCACAAAATCCAGTAAACTGATGTTGTTTCCCACTTCAACCAAAATATCTACATCGCTTGTTTCTGTGGCCGCACCGGTTGCAAACGACCCGAAAATTCCCGCCTTTTTTATCTTGTTTCTTTTTACGATGGGAATAACGAGTTCTTTTATGTTTTCTATTTCATTCATTTCAGTAAAAACAAGAATGTGTGAAAGTTATTTATTCGATGCAAATATAATGATTTAATTTCCTAAAAAATACTTTTTCCCAACATAATTCCGTAAATTCGTACTCCGAAAAATGATAGACCAGCAAACCATAGAACGAATTCAGGATACCGCGCAGATTGTTGACGTGGTATCCGATTTTGTTACGCTCCGCCGCCGGGGGGTTAACTTCGTGGGGCTGTGCCCGTTTCACGACGACCGCACGCCCTCGTTTTACGTGTCTCCGGCTAAAAATATATGCAAATGTTTCTCTTGCGGCGAGGGCGGCTCGTCCGTGCATTTCATCATGAAGCACGAGCAACTTTCGTACCACGAAGCGCTGAAATTCCTGGCAAAGAAATACAACATTGAGGTTGTTGAAAAAGAGTTGACCAGCGAGGAAAAACAAGCGCAGAGCGATCGCGACAGCATGTTTATCCTGAATGAATTTGCCCGCGATTATTTTGTTAAAACCCTGCACCAGAACCCCGAAGGAAAAGCCATTGGGCTGAGCTATTTCCGGGAACGCGGATTCAGGGACGATATCATCAAGAAATTTCAGCTCGGCTACAGCCTTGAGCAGCGCGACGCGTTTTCATCGGAAGCGCAACGCGCCGGATACAAACGCGAGTATTTGCTGAAAACGGGGCTCTCTTTTGGCGATGACGAAAACCGCCCGCTCACGGATCGATTTCGCGGCCGGGTAATTTTTCCCGTGCACACGCTTTCGGGCAAAGTGGTGGCTTTTGGCGGGCGCATCCTCAAAAAAGTGGAGAACACGGGCAAATACGTCAATTCGCCGGAAAGTGAAATTTACTCCAAAAGCAAGGAGCTTTACGGGATATTTTTCTCCAAAAACGCCATTGTGAAAGCCGATAAGTGTTTTTTGGTGGAAGGATACACCGATGTGCTATCGATGCACCAGGCGGGCATCGAGAATGTGGTGGCCTCGTCGGGAACCGCGCTCACGCTTGGGCAAATCCGCATGATTCACCGCTTTTCCGAGAACATCACGGTGTTGTACGACGGGGATTCCGCCGGTATTAAAGCCGCTTTGCGGGGTATCGATTTGTTGCTCGAAGACGGAATGAATGTTCGTGTTGTGCTGCTGCCCGAGGGCGAAGACCCCGACTCGTTTGCCCAAAAACAAAATGCCGAAAAATTCAACCGCTTTATCGATGAGAACGAGCAGGATTTCATCCGCTTTAAAACCAATTTACTGTTGGAGGAAGCCGGAAACGACCCCATCAAAAGGGCAGGGCTTATTTCGAACATCGTGCAAAGCATCGCGCTCATCCCCGATAACATCAAGCGCTCCATATATATGCAAGACACGGCCACGCTGCTCAATACGCGCGAAGATGTGATCATAGCCGCCGTAAACAAAATTCGGATTAAGAATTACGAGAAGAGAAAAGAGCAGCGCCAAAAGGAGGAGTCGCGCGAAACGCCCGTAAAAACAGAATCCGCCTCCGGCGATGCGATAAACACCGAAACCAAAAAGTTTTTACCGGCAAAAAGCCCGTACGAAAAACCGGAGCGCGAACTGATCCGCTACATCGTCAGGTACGGAACGCTGCCCATATTTGTCCGGTACGAAAAAGAAAAACAAAAAGAAGAAGACAAGGAAATTGAAGTTGAGGTAACTATCGAAGAAGGCCCGTCGGTGATTGAAGTTATTAAATTCGATTTGCTGAGGGATAAATTCATTTTTTCCGACGAAGTGTTTTTCTCCAACAGCTTATACAGAAGTATTTTTGACGAAGCCTGCGCGAAACTGAGCGACGAATCGTTTGTTTGCGACCGGCATTTTCTCACGCATCACGACCCGGAAATCAGCAAACTGGCCACCGACCTCATCAGCGACAAATATCAGCTGAGCAAAATTCACGCCCGGTCAATTGGAGAAAGCGAAGACGAAAAAGGATCGCGCCTGCGCGAACGTAACTTCCTGGATAAATTGGTTATTCGCGCCACCACCGAGCTTAAAAACGCGCATATCATGCAAATGATTAAGGAGTTGAACAAAAAACTGGAGACGGCCGGCCCGGAAGAAGAAACGGAACTGATGACCCGATTTATGCAGCTGCAGGATTTGAAAAAAGTGCTGGCGAAAAATCTGGGAGAACGGATTATACTTAAGTTTTAGTTGTTGGTGGACGCGTGAAGCCGGCAATCGGCCTGAGGCATTAAAATAATTTAAAATAGGCTTGAAAAGCCATATTTCCATAACCGTAGGCGATTTAGTCGCCTACGGCAAAACAAAACTAAAAAACTCCGCCCGAAGTGGCGGTACTTATAGCTGTTTAGTGCCGCCTTTCAGGCGAGTTAGGCAAACAAACGGATACTTATTAATTTAAACAAACTGAATGTACTTACAAACCACAAACGTAACCAAGCAATACGCCAACCATTTGGCGCTAAACAAGGTGAGCATCGAAGTGCCCAAGG
>JAUNRY010000286.1 GCA_030539475.1 Bacteroidia bacterium
ATTATCTATTGTCTATTGTCTATTATCTGTTATCTTGGCTCTTCACTCTTCACCCCCCTAATTAAACATATCGTCAATTCCTTCGCCTTCCCCAATCGGGTCGTCGTTGCGGTAAAAATCGGGCGAGTAGCGTTGCGCGTCGTAGCACGGTTGGAAGTCGGCCGGGATATCGAACTTGCCGCCGTCTTCGAAATTCAAGGTCGAATCGGCGTACACGCGTTGGTAAAACAAGCCGTGAATAGGCAGCGCGGCGGCCGCTCCCTGTCCGTAAGCCATCCGGTCGAAATGGATGGAGGGTTCTTCGCCGCCCACCCAGGCCGAAGCCACAATGTCGGGCGTGAACGACATAAACCACGCGTCGGAGTTATCGTTGGTGGTTCCGGTTTTGGCGCCCATTTCGCCGGTAAGGTTGTAGAGGCGGCGCAACCGATTGCCGGTTCCTGCATCCACTACGGCTTTCAGCATATCGAGCATTTTATAAGAGGTGGTTTCGCTAAATATCTCCTGCATTCTGGGAACAAAATTAGCCACCACGTTTCCGAAAGAGTCTTCGATGCGGGTTACCAGCATGGGCTCAATGCGTATTCCTTTGTTGATGAAGGCGGTATAAGCGCCCGCCATTTCGTAAACCGACGCGTCGTTTGGCCCCAAAGCCAGCGAAACTACCGGATCGGCCGGCGTTTTCAACCCGAACGATTTCAGCATGCGCGCGAACGCGTAGGGAGAGTACAGGCTCATCAGGTAAGCCGTAACCCAGTTGTCGGAATTTTGCAATCCCCACTTAATGGTTACAAAACTACCCAATGCGCCTCGTGTGTTTCGCGGTGTCCACGGTTGTCCGGTTTCGGCAATAAGCGTTACGGGGCCATGCATCATTCCGTCGCAAGGGCTTTGCCCCTCTTCCATGGCCAAGGTGTAAAGATACGGTTTGATGGTTGACCCTATCTGCCGTTTTCCGGTGCTTACCATATCGTATTTAAAGTGCGAGAAATCGGGGCCGCCCACGTAGGCTTTCACATGCCCGGTAACGGAGCTCATGGCCATAAATCCGGCGCGCAAATACGTTTTGTGATAGCGGATGGAATCCCAGGGCGTCATGGTAGTGTCAATTTCGCCTTCCCACGAGAACACTTTCATGTCCACCGGCGTATCTTTGAAGTTGCTTAAAATCTTGTCTTCGTCCCAGCCTTCGCGTTTCAGCACCCGGTAGCGGTCGGTTTGGCGCATGGCCGTTTGCATAAACTTCTCCACATCGTTTGCCACGCGGTTGGCGTAAGGCGCGTATTTCTTGTTTCGCTTTTCGGCCGTAAACAAGGGTTGCAGGTATCCGCCCAAGTGCTCCCGTACGGCTTGCTCGGCATACTTCTGCATGCGCGAATCGATGGTGGAATAGATTTTTAATCCGTCGGTGTAAATGTTGTAATTGGAGCCGTCGGCCTTCTTGTTTTTGTTGCACCAGCCATACAAATCATCGTTCAGCCACGAAAGGGAATCCTCGGTAAACTGTTGCCCTTGCCACGATGCGTAGTTTTTCCGGTCGGGTTTCACCGCCATCATCACTTTCGCCAGGTGCTGGCGGTAATAAGGCGCGGGAATGGAGATGTGGTCAACCCGCGCAAAATCGAGTTCGATGGGAAGGCTTTGCAGCGAATCGGTTTCTGCCTGCGTCAGGTGTCCGGCTCTTCGCATTTGCGCAAGCACCACATCGCGGCGGTTTTTGGTTACTTCCGGCCGCCGCTGCGGGTTATAGAGCGATGAGTTTTTGAGCATCCCCACCAGCATGGCGGCTTCCTGTATGTTTAAATCGATAGGCCTTTTGTTGAAATAGGTTCTGGCTGCCGATTCAATCCCCACGGCGTTGTAATTGAAATCGTACTTGTTGAGGTAGAGGTTGATAATTTCGTCTTTGGTGTAAAACCGTTCCAGTTTTGTGGCAATCACCCATTCTATGGGTTTTTGAAATACCCGTTGCATCTTGTTGCTTGCCCGGGGAGAATAGAGCAGTTTTGCCAATTGCTGGGTGATGGTGCTTCCGCCGCCGCTGCTTTCGTCCTGAAGCAGGATGGTTTTAAAAACAGCTCTTCCCAAACCGATGATGTCTATGCCGGAGTGCGCGTAGTAGCGCTGGTCTTCGGTGGCTACCAGGGCATTGACGAGGTGCGGCGACAAATCGCTGTAATCTACCATGATGCGGTTTTCGTCGCTTTGCGAGTAGGTGAACAGCAATTGATCGTCTGACGAGATAACTTGCGACGCGTATTTGTCTATCGGGTTTTCCATTTCATCGATACGAGGCAGATAACCTATCAGCCCCGACGACATGAGCAGAAAAATAACCACGTTTGCCGCAACGAAAATAAAGAACAACCGCCACAGCCATTTCACCACAGTGCTTTTGGGCGTTGCCTTGTTATTTGTTTTTTTATTTGATTCCGATTTTTTTCCCATAGTTTATTTGAAACCGATTAATTTTTGATTTTGACGGATTTCGGCACAAAATTACACAAAACAGTTGAATAAGCGGTGAGAAATGGTATTAAAAAATGTAGAGACGGGGGGTGGGGGGCAATGTCTTTGCTCCTTGCTCTTCTTCCCACCCAAAAGATAATCAGCCTAAACTCTATTTGACTTTCTGCGCTCTGTCAATTTCGGCTTGGAACTTG
>JAUNRY010000025.1 GCA_030539475.1 Bacteroidia bacterium
GTCTTCTGTCTTGTCTCTTGGCTCTTGGCTCTTTCTATCCCATGCGCCGGGCGGGTAATCCGCCAGACGCAGTTGAAGCCTACACATGCCTTTCGGCACGGTAAGAAGAACGCACCAGCGGGCCGCTTTCCACAATATCGAACCCTTTTTCCAATCCTATTTGTTTGAATTGGTTAAATTGTTCGATGGAAACGTATTCACTTACCGGCAAATGATTGCGCGTGGGCTGCAGGTATTGCCCGATGGTGAGCACCTTGCAGCCTACGGCTCTCAGGTCGTCCATCGTCTCTATTACCTCATCGGGAGTTTCTCCCAACCCCACCATTATGCCCGATTTGGGTTTGCATTTGCCGCTTTTTGCCACAACTTCAATGGTTTTCAAACTAATATCGTATTTCGCCCTGCTTCGCGCGATGGGAGTTAACCGGCGCACCGTTTCCATGTTGTGCGAAATTATTTCCGGCCCCGCGTCTATCACCTGGTTGATGAGATCTTCCTTTCCCAGAAAATCGGGAATCAACGTTTCCAGCGTGATACCCGGATTTTGCTCCTTTACGTACTTGATGGTCGCCGCCCAGAAACCCGCACCAAAATCCCTCAGGTCGTCTCTGTCCACGCTCGTAAGCACGCAGTGTTTCAATTTCATTTTCGAAATGGTGTCCGACAGTCTTTTCAGTTCATCCCAATCCACCGGCAGCGGACGTCCGGTTTTGGTGGCGCAAAATCCGCACGAGCGGGTGCAAATTTCACCCAAAATCATAAATGTTGCGGTTCCGTGTCCCCAACATTCCGACAAGTTTGGGCATTTTCCGCTCACGCAAATGGTGTGCAGCTTGTTTCTATCGATAACTTCTTTTATATCGAGGTATTGTTTCCCTTTGGGCAGTTCAACTTTCAGCCAATCGGGTTTTCTTCGGGTTTGCATAATTATTGTATGGTTTTTCCTTTGCTGTAATGAATAAAATGTGGCACAAAATTAGCATTTTTATTTCAAGATACACCAAAGGGCGCGTGCAAAAACAGAAAAAGCCGGAGCTAACGCCGGCTTTTCACTCCTAAAAATGCTTCGATAAACGGCTCTAACTATTTTTAATCCGCAAGGGTTAAAATTATGAATGTAGATTTCGTATCTTTGCACACGAATAAATGAAATTTGAGCTGCAACATACCGATTCCTTATCGAATGCACGTGCCGGGTTGATTACCACCGCCCACGGGCAAATAGAAACGCCTGTGTTTATGCCGGTTGGAACCGTTGGGAGCGTGAAAGCTGTTCACATGAGCGAATTGAAAAATGATATTGAAGCCCAAATAATATTGGGAAACACGTATCATTTGTACCTGCGCCCGGGGTTGGATATTTTACAACAAGCCGGCGGGCTGCACAAGTTCAACAGCTGGGATAAACCCATTTTGACGGATAGCGGTGGATTTCAGGTTTTCTCGCTGGCCGACAACCGGAAACTTACGGAGGAAGGCGCTGAGTTCCGTTCGCACATCGATGGGTCGAAACACTTTTTCTCGCCCGAAAAGGCCGTAGATATCCAACGCGTTATCGGCGCCGACATCATGATGGCCTTCGACGAGTGCACACCCGGCGACGCCGATTACGCTTACGCCAAAAAATCGCTCGAACTCACGGAAAGATGGCTCGACCGATGCCTCGCCCGCTTTGCCCAAACGGAGTGTGCGTATGGCTACCAACAAACGCTGTTCCCCATTGTGCAGGGATGCGTGTATCCCGATTTGCGGCGCAGGGCCGCCGAGAACGTAGCCGCTAAAAATGCCGGCGGCAACGCCATTGGCGGCTTGGCGGTAGGCGAACCCACGGAAAAGATGTACGAGATGGTGGAGCTGGTAAACGAGATATTGCCTAAGGACAAACCTCGCTACCTGATGGGCGTTGGCAAACCCGAAAACCTGCTCGAAGCCATTGAACGAGGCGTAGATATGTTCGATTGCATCATGCCCACCCGCAACGGGCGCAACGGACAGATTTTCACAAAAAACGGCGTGCTCAACATGCGCAACGAACGGTGGAAAAACGATTTTTCGCCCATCGAGGAAGACGGAGCCTCCTTTGTGGACACGCTTTACAGCAAAGCATACCTGCGCCACCTCATCAACACGAACGAAATTCTGGGATTGCAAATTGCATCGGTGCACAACCTGGCGTTCTACATTTGGCTGATGCAGGAAGCCCGCAAGCACATCATCGATGGCGATTTTGCCGCGTGGAAGCCGGTCGTACTGGAAAAAGTAACAAGAAGGCTGTAAGGGTGTTGGGACAAAATAAAAATTAACTGACAGGCACATGAAATTGATAAAAGATTTTCTGAATTTATACCGCATCGACAGGTACATCATCAAGAAGTTCCTGGGCACGTATATTTTCATGATTTCGCTTATTTTGTCAATTTCGGTTGTGTTCGACATCAACGAGAAAATCGATAAATTCATGAGCAACAGCGCGCCGCTCAAGGATATTATCTTCAACTATTACGTTAATTTTGTGCCGTATTACGCCAACCTGTTCAGCCCCCTGTTTATTTTTCTGGCGGTAATTTTTTTCACCTCCAAGCTGGCCTCCAATTCAGAAATCATCGCCCTTTTGTCCAATGGAATAAGTTTCAGGCGGCTGCTCAAGCCCTACATGATATCGGCCGCGGTTATAGCCTTATTTTCTTTCGTGATGGGAAGCTACATTATTCCCCCCGCCAATGCCACGCGCATCAATTTTGAGCAAACGTACGTTGACCCGAACAAGCGAAAGCTGGGCGACCGGGATATTCAGTTTAAAGTATCGGAAGAAACCATCGTTTATTTCGGCAATTTCGATATGGAATCGCGAACCGGATACAACTTTTCCATGGACCGTTTCGACAGCCTGAGGCTCGTTTCGCGGCTCACGGCATACTCCATCAAGTACGATTCGCTGTATCACTGGACACTCAACAACTACCAGATAAGGAATTTCGACGGGCTGGAAGAAAAAATAACCCACGGAACTTCGCTCGACACGATTATACAAATTATCCCGAACGATTTTATTGTGGCAAAAACCGATCAGCAGATGATGACCACGCCGCAATTGATGCGCCACGTGAGAAGCCAGAAAGAACGCGGACTGGGAAATATCCAGGCTTTTCAGATAGAATATCATTCGCGATACGCGTCCATTTTCTCGGCCTTTATCCTGACCATTATCGGCGCATCGCTCTCCGCGCGGAAAGTGAAAGGAGGCATGGGGGTGAATATCGGCATAGGGCTGGCGCTGAGCATGGCCTACATTTTGTTCATGACCATCAGCTCGTCGTTCGCGGTAAAAGGGAGCATGAGCCCGTTCATTGCCGCCTGGATTCCCAATATTGTGTTTATTGGCATCGCGTTTATCCTCTATAAAAAAGCACCCAATTAAGTAGAGACGCGATGCATCGCGTCTCCACCTTTTACAAACACTGTTTAAAATTATGACAAAAACAATATTATCCACCCTGTTTTTAACGTGCATACTGTTTGCCAACGCGCAAACCAATTACCCCGTTGTTGTTATCGAAACCAACTACGGAACCATGAAAGCCATGCTCTACGACGATACGCCCAACCACAGCAGCCATTTTCTGAAACTGGTGAAACAGGGATATTTCAACGGAACGCTTTTTCACCGGGTTATCCCCGAGTTTATGATTCAGGGCGGAGCGCAGGACTCGAAGAATGCGCCTGCCGGAGCGCAAATAGGCGGCGGACGGACGGATATGGATTTGATGCCCGAATTTCATGAACACCGGTTTCACAAAAAAGGAGCGCTGGCCGCTCCCCGCAGAGACGACAACGTGAACCCGCAAAAGAAATCCGATGCTTCGCAATTCTACATCGTTCACGGAAAAGTGTACACGCAAGGCCGGCTCGACACCATGGAAATGGCGGTGAACGTGCCCATCAAAAACAAGATCATCAAGGAGCATTATTCTCCTTACAGAGACAAACTGGCCGAACTGAAAAGCACCGACGCCGGCGCTTTCAACGCCCTGTTAGACTCGTTGCTCACCGTGGTAAACACCCTCTACGAGGCCGCTCCCGGAAAATTTTTCCTGCCTCCGGGACTGAAAGAAGCCTACACCACCATTGGCGGAGCGCATCACCTGGACGATGAATACACCGTTTTCGGCGAAGTAACCGAAGGGCTGGAGGTTATCGATAAAATTGCCGCATTGCCCGTGGATGGCAACAGCCGCCCCAAAACGGATGCACGGATTGTGCGGGTTTATGTGGAACCGTCGTAGAGACGCACGGCCGTGCGTCTCTGATTATAAAGACGCACGGCCGTGCGTCTCTACATTATTTTTTATTCAATATTCTTCCGTATTTTTTTGCGGTTTCAAAAGAATTGTTACCTTTGCAATTATTGGTTTAATAATTATGAAACACCCTAAACGCTACATACAAAAAACCGCTCTCCGACTAATCGGGAGAACACCTTCACGCGATGCGAGCACTCTTCCGTCTTGCGGACGGAGCCGTGCATAACGTGTAAAAACCTTTTCGCAAGACGGACAACGCCTCACACCACGTGCCAACTGCTTTTCGATGAGCGAACCGCATCCAACATTACATGCAAAGCACTTTTCGCCGGGCGAACGGCTCCATGCAACAGAGTATTTACTAAAAAACATATCACAATGATTAAACGATCTGATCTTAGAGATACGTTGATGCTTGATTTCTATCAAATCATGTCCAACGTAAGTACGCACTTGGGAACGGAAGATTTAGACGCATTAAAATTAACCAATGTGGTTACCGGCAATTTTAATCCCGCCTTCGCAAAACTGGATGAAACCATGAAACCGCTCTACAAAAGTGGCCTCACGGAGCAAATATTGCATTGGGACAATTTGCGCGACCAAATGGTGGTGGGGCTTCGCACGCATTTAAAAGCTGCCACACGTAACCCCGATAATCAAATCGCAACCAACGCCACAAAGCTGTTGGAAGTTATGGATAATTATGGCAAAAACCTTCAGCGAAAACCCATGCGCGAAGAAACCGGTATTATCACAAACTTGCTGCAAGATTACGCCAAACCCGAGTATGCTCCTTTGGTGCAAAGCGCCGCTGCCGAGCCTTACACCACAAAGTTAGGCGAATATAACTCGCAACTCGAAAACGCGTATAACGATCGCACCCGCATTCAGGCCGCCATTGAAGTTGGCATTGCCAAAGAATCGCGCGAAGCCATGCAGAAAGCGTTCTCCACACTGGTGAAAACCATTAACGCCTACGCGTTTTTGGAAGGCAAAGAACCGTACCAACAACTTGCCAATCACATCAATCAGGAAGTGAAACAGGCCATGCAAACCGTAAGCCTGCGCAAAAAAAGCGGAGACACGGCTGCACCGGCGAGTGGCGGTGAATAAAGCTGCATAGATAGAGATGTTGCGAAAAGAAGATTAAAATTCTTAACAGCGAGCAACGTCTCTATCTTGAATTACAAATAATTTAAAAAAATACTACAATGAAAAAAAATGTAATCTTATTAACAGCAATATTTATTGCTTTCTTGCTGGCAGGATGTCAGGATGAAGTTGTACAGGAATACAAAAGCCCCGGAGAAAAAATTGGGGAAGAAATTATCGAGTTGACGAAGCTTGATAATATTTCGCATGTTAAGCTGTACAATACGCCTTATTGGCAAAGAACATACGCATTTAAAATTAATGGTGAGATTATGGTTGTTTATATGGATAATAATCGAATACAACACTATAATTTAAATTATGTGCAAAATTTTTCTATAGAAATTGTTGGTAGATACGTTTCTATCTGGTTCATTAACCCATATACTCCTTAACGAAATCTGAACAATGTGAAAACTAAAAAACAAATAGTTCTTATTGTTTCTCTCTTTGTTATAAGTGGAAGTTTATGGGGACAGAATAAAAAAACTATACCAATATTTACGATTTGAAAGGAATAAATCAAATCTATGAAATAGGGGATGGAGAAATTGGCTCGAGCAGATAAAATTAAAGACTTATAATAACTCCCCCGCTCGCGCCGATTTATAATTTGTGTGTGTCGAAGTAGATACGCACGTCCGAGCGTCTCTACGGTCGTGCGTCTCTACCGGATATTCTCCCGCACTTCCGTTAAAAACTCCGTCATTTTTTCGCTGTCTTTCTCGTCCACAATAGCCAGCAGTTCTTTCAGTTTCTCGCGGATTTTTATCAGCTGCTCCGGTGTATAGGGGTTAAACAAAATCTCGGTGAGGAGGAAATCGTCTTCCGAAAGCAGCCCCTTGGCAATGTTCATGTGGCGTTTAAACGTGGTTCCCGGCGCGTCCTGATGCTTCATAACCGACGCGAAAACCAGGGTGGATGCAAACGGGATGGAGAGCGAATAGGCGATGGTTTCGTCGTGTTCGCGGAACGAATATTCAAAAACGCTGAGTTTGAGTTTTTGGTACATATCGCGGAAAAACACTTTCCCCAAATGCGATGATTCCGATATGATTATGGCGCTTTGCGAGCTTAAATCGTTGAGGCTGGCAAACGTGGGGCCAAACATGGGATGGGTGGACACATAGGGGCGGGTGCGTTCGCGGTAAAACTCTTCCAGCCCGGTTTTCACCGAAGCAATATCGCTCAAGATGCACGTTTGCGGCAAATAGGGCAACACGGCCTGAAACGCCTCGATGGTATATTTCAACGTGGCGCAGTTTATTACCAGTTCGGGCGCAAAATCCTGCACTTCTTCGGGCTTTGTCATCCTGAGCGTGTTATAGATAAACCGCAATTGCCGGGGATCGGTATCCAACACGGCTACTTCGTGATCGAAACTGAGCACATCGGCAAAAAACGATCCCATTTTGCCGGCTCCGAGGATTAGTATTTTCATTTTCAGTTGATAGTTTGTAGAGACGGTGCGCGCACCGTCTCTACTTTGGTGTACGCACCCCAATCGTAAATCGTAAATTTTATTTCTTGTTTTTCTCCATCACGTCAAACTGCTGGCGAACGGACTCCGAGTGTATGGCCTCCAGCACCTGTTTTACAAAATTTCCCGACATTTGCATATTCTCTCCCTGTTCCGCCCGGTCATTCAATATATGGTCGTAACGTCCGGTTTGCAGCACGGGCATATCGTGTTCCAGCTTGTACAATCCTATTTCGCGCGATACGCGCATGCGTTTGGAGAGCACTTGCAGTATTTCGTTGTCCAGCTCGTCAATTTGTTCGCGCAAATCGGATAAGTCTTCGGTAGATTGTACTTTTTCGCGGATAACCAGTTCGCGAAGGATTTCTTCCAACGCATCGGGAGAAACCTGCTGGGCGCTGTCGCTCCACGCGTCGTCGGGGTTACGGTGCGATTCGATAATGAGCCCGTAGTAATTCAAATCCATTGCCTGCTGGGAGATTGTTTTCACCATGGATCGTTTTCCGCCAATGTGGCTCGGGTCGCAAATGATGGGCAGGTCGGGATAGCGGCGTTTCAGCTCGATGGGGATGTGCCACTGCGGAATGTTTCGGTAAACGGTTTTGTCGTTGGTGCTGAATCCGCGGTGGATTACCCCCAGTTTTTTGAGCCCCGCGTTATAGAGCCGCTCAATGGCGCCAATCCACAGTTCCAAATCGGGGTTGACCGGATTTTTTATCAATACCGGAATGTCCACGCCTTTTAACGTGTCGGCAATTTCCTGCACGGCAAACGGGTTGGCGGTAGTGCGGGCGCCAATCCACAGCATATCCATGCCGTATTTCAACGATTCGTACACGTGCTTTTCCGTAGCCACTTCGGTTGCCACATACATGCCGGTTTCTTTCCTTACTTTCTGAAGCCATTTCAAGGCCGGAGTTCCCACTCCTTCAAATCCGCCGGGCTTGGTGCGCGGTTTCCACACGCCCGCCCTGAATATTTTTAGTCCGTTGCCGGCCAGTTTTGTTGCCGTTTCCATTACCTGCTCTTCGGTTTCCGCGCTGCAAGGGCCGGAAATTATCATCGGCCGCTTGTCTTCGATACCGGGCAATAAAATTGATTCGAGTTCCATATTTTTATTTGTTTTCAGCAATCAGTTTTCAGCATACAGTACATGCCATGAACCGATTACTTGATTGTTGTATTTCTTATTTTAGTTTATTTATTAATGAGAAAAGCATTTTACGCACCTCTTCCGCCTGCTCTTGTATCATTTTAAACGCATTGCTGTCGATGTAATTAAGATCAGATGCTAAAATCAAACAATTTTCAACTTCGTTGGCAGATCCAACAGCCATTACCAAAAAATGTTTAAAGTCGGGGACCGTTTGCCTGCCACATCCTTCAACTATGTTCAATTCAACGGAAGTAGATGAGCGCCTTAATTGAGAGGTTAAGTTATAGGTTTCCTCTTTCGGAAAATTTTGTGATACGCGATATACATTCAATGTCAATTGATGTGCTTTCTCCCAAACTTTCAATTTTTTAAAATCCTGCATTATTACTTTTCTTTAATTCTACTGCTAACTGTTAACCAAAGAACGAATCCTCTCATACCCTTCCTGCATTTTCTCCACATCCGAGCCCAAGGAAATACGGATGTATCCTTCGCCGTTGCTTCCGAAAATAACGCCGGGCGTGATAAAAACGCGGGCATTGTACAGGATATTGTCGATAAAATCTTTGCTGGAAGTTTTGCCTTCCGGCATTTTCCCCCAAACGAAAAGGCCTACCTGGCTTTTGTTGTACCGGCAACCGAGCAAATCCATTATTTTCTCTGCCCACACGCGGCGTTCGGCGTAAACGCGGTTCATTTGGGCGTGCCATTCATCGGAATTCGACAGCGCGGCAACGGTGGCCAGCTGCATGGGTTTGAACTGTCCGCTGTCGATGTTGCTTTTGGCTTTCAGCACCCATTTCACAAATTGCGGATTGCTTGCCAGCATTCCCATACGCCACCCCGACATGTTGTGCGATTTGCTGAGCGAGTTGAGCTCGATGCAAGTATCCTTCGCCCCCTCTACCGACAAGATACTCATGGGGTTATTGTTCAGAATAAAACTGTAGGGGTTATCGTGGCAAATGACGATGCGGTGTTTTTTGCCGAAGGCAACGAGTTTTTGGAACAGTTCTTTTGAGGCGTTCGTGCCCGTGGGCATGTTGGGATAGTTTACCCACATGAGTTTCACGCGCGATAAGTCTTGTTTTTCCAACGCCTCGAAATCGGGGAGCCAGCCGTTTTCTTCCAGCAAATTGTATTCGATAACGTTGGCGCGCAGCAACTCCGAAACCGATTTGTAGGTAGGGTATCCGGGATTGGGAACCAGCACCGAATCGCCGAAATTAAGAAAAGTCATGGAGATATGCAAAATTCCTTCTTTCGAGCCGATGAGCGGCAGCGTTTCGTCAGGCGTTAAATCCACCTTGTATATTCTTTTGTACCAATCGGCGTAAGCCTTTCGCAGCTCCGGAATGCCGGTGTAGGGCTGATAAGCGTGCACATCGGGGCGAAGAACGGTTTCGCGCAGCGTTTCGATGGTTTCCGGCGACGGCATCTTGTCCGGCGCACCCACTCCCAGGCTGATAACGTTCTTGCCTTCGGCATTCATGCGCGCCACTTCGGCCAGCTTTACCGAGAAGTAGTATTCGGATATATTTTGTATGTGTTCGGCGGGCTGAATCCCTGAATCCCCTGAAGGGGGTGTTGCGGGCTCGCATGGATATTTGGCTGCCCCACCGCCCGTGTTCCGTGTTCCGTGTTCTTTCTCTTTCATGATTTCCCGTTGTTTTCAAGTTGTTTATGCTCCGCGTATTCACCCAGCACTTTCAGCTGTCCCACCAGCGGAAGAATGGCTTTTACGGATTGTTTGTACCGCTCGTAATCGGCAAAGGCGAGGTCGATATAAAACTGGTATTCCCACTCCCGGCCGATAATCGGGAGCGACTGAATACGCGTGAGATTGACGCCGTAAAACGACAATACCGACAACACTTGCGACAGACTACCCTCGGTGTGCGGAAGCACAAAAACGAGCGATGCCTTGTCAATGTTGCCCGATTTGCGCACTTCGGCCACCATGCCCTCGTGTGCCAGTATCAGAAAGCGGGTGAAATTGCGTTTGTTGGTTTCTATGCCGGAGGCAATAATTTCCAGGTTGTAAATTTCGGCGGCCGGCCGGCTGCAAATGGCCGCTACACCGTATGTTTTGTTTTCCGAAATTTCTTTGGCGGCCAGGGCGGTGTCTTCGTGTTCCACCAACCTCACGCCGGGCAGCGTATCTAAAAAATCGGCGCACTGCATCAATGCCATCGGGTGCGACACCACCTCTTTTATGTCTTGCAACTGCTGGCCGGGCAATGCCGACAAGGTGTGCGATATACGCAGCTTTTGTTCGCCGGCAATTTTTAAATCGTTGAGTTTAAGCAAGTCGTGATTGGGCAGCAGCCCGCCGGCAATAGTGTTCTCAATGGCCATTATGCCAATCGTTTGCTCGTCTTTTGCGGCTTCCGAGAAAATATCTTTAAACGTGAGGCAAGGCACAATGCTGAGTTCTTCGGAGAAATAACTGTGCGCGGCAATATCGTGATAAGCGCCCAATCCGCCTTGTATGGCTACTCGTTTCATATTGTTATTTTTATTAAGATTGTCAGATTTCAGGCCGCTACGCTGGCAGAAACAAGATAATTAAATGGTTAATATCTTTATGTCTGCCGTCGAATGCCGAATGCCTGTCACCTGATGCCTATAAAATAAAAAATCCCATCGTGCTATCGACAGGATTTTTTATTCAAAAAATTATTTTATTTCTTCATTTTGCACATAAAATCCTGTTCTACTTACTAAAGTAAAAGTAAAAATAGAAAGAATATGCAAAATTGTTCTGTTTCATTTTATTCGTTTTTTACGAATTTCGGTTGCAAAATTACAACAAAAATCAAATATAACAACAAAATTGGGAAATATTTTATTTATTTTTCTTCAAAATAGCCGTCAAGCTGCATTGGTTGGGTTTTGCTTGCTTTGCATTTATTTATGTATATTTGCAAACTAAAAAAATTTTAATCTTCTAAAAACTTCTCAATCTATGTTCAAAAATCATCCAAAAGGGTTAGTAGTATTGGCGTTGGCCAATATGGGCGAGCGGTTCGGATATTACACAATGTTGGCTATCCTAACGCTGTATATGCAGGCAAAATTCGGCTTCACATCGGCCGCAACCAGCATGATTTACGGAACATTTCTGGCAATTATCTATTTTTTTCCCGTTTTTGGCGGTGTGCTCGCCGATAAAGTGTTGGGCTACGGAAAAACCATTCTGCTGGGAATGATTATTATGTTTGCCGGGAAGGCGCTGATGTCCATTCCCGTGGACAACAACCCCGTGGGGCAAACCATCCTTTTTTCGGCGCTGCTGCTCATTGCCGTAGGCACAGGCTTTTTTAAAGGAAATTTGCAGGCGTTGGTGGGCAAGATGTACGACGACCCGCGCTACAGCAAAAACCGCGATATCGCGTTTTCCATCTTCTATATGTTCATCAACATCGGCGCGTTTTTCGCACCCATCGCCGCCGACGCCATCAACAACCAAGTGCTGAAAGCGGACAGTTTCACGTACAACGCCGGCATTCCCGCCAACTTTGTAACGCTCAACGATGAGGCTAACGCCGTGGACAAAAGCACGTTTGTGGCACAGCATCTTTCGCCCGAAGAACAGCAATTAACGGGCAGGGCTTACGATGAAGCGGTGCTGAAAGCCAAAAAATCGCAGAAAGCCATTTTTACCGAAGATATTACCAACGCGCTTTTCAACCTGAAAGCAGCCGGTTTGAACCAACTTACGCAGTTCGGCAAAATAACCGACCCCGCTATGATGATTAGCAACGAAGACTACGAAGTGCTGCAAAGCCGCAACCCGGCCGAAGCGGAACAGAAAGCGGCCGTGCGCGAAAAAATTGGCAACATCCACGTAACCGATGCCGAATTGTACGGCGGCGCCAATCCCGACGATTTTGCCCGCAACTTCGGCAGTTTCTACGTGAGCAATTCGCTGTCGCGTTCCTACAACCTGGCGTATGTGGTGGCAGCGTTGAGCGTGGTTTTCTCGCTGTTGATTTTTGTCTTCTTCCGAAAAACGTGGAAAAGCTACGACCGCACCGCCAAGCAAGAACAAGCCGCTTCCGAAGCGAGCGGGAAAGAAGTGAAAGTGATGCCTAAATCCGAAGTGCGCGAGCGCATGATTGCGCTGTTTTTGGTGTTCTTCGTGGTGATTTTCTTCTGGATGTCGTTCCACCAAAACGGCCTCACGATGACGTTCTTCGCACGCGATTATACCGCCAGCGTCATTTCGCCCGCCTGGACGATGCTCTTCAACATGCTTCCGCTGTTGGCCATTATGGTGTTTTTATACGGCGTTTACCTCTCTACCATTGGGCTGCTGGGCGGAAAACCGAACAAAAAAACAGGTATCCTGCTCACGCTTGCCGGATTGCTGGGGCTTATCGGTTATTACATGGTGAACGTGCGCGGCATTGAGGCGATAACCAAAATTACGCCGCAAATTTTCCAACAATTCAACCCCATGTTCATCATCATCCTCACACCGCTCACGGTGGCAATGTTCGGTTATTTGGCAAAACGGAAAAAAGAGCCGTCCGCACCGCGGAAAATCGGTATCGGGATGCTCATTGCCGCCCTCGGATTTGTGGTGCTGCTCGTCGGGTCTATCGGCCTTCCCGCACCGGCCGCGCTCACGGGCGTGTCGGACACGTTGGTGTCGCCGGGATGGCTCATCGGAACCTATTTTGTGCTTACCATTGCCGAGCTGTTCCTCAGCCCGATGGGATTGTCGTTCGTATCCAAAGTGGCGCCGCCGCAATACAGCGGATTGATGCAGGGCGGCTGGCTGGCGGCCACGGCGATAGGCAACCTGCTGGTGGGCGTAATGGGTATATTTTGGGACAAAATGTCGCTCGTGGCGTTCTGGGGCGTGTTGATTGCGTGCTGCTTGCTTTCGGCGGTGTTTATTTTCTCGATAATGAAACGGTTGGAAAGGGCAACAAATTAAGTAACGCTGGAGAATAAAACCCCCACGTTATTTTATTTGGAAATAGATTCATCGAACCGACAAAGAACAATGCTTTCGGCTCCCGCCCGAATGGCGAAATTTTCATTACCGCAGGCGGTTTATTCGCCTGCGGTAAAACAGAACGACAATATTCCGCACGAAGTGCCGGGACCCTGTTTGGGTTTTAAACAGTCCCGCCATTTTAGGCGGAGCAATCTGTGGTTGTTTCGGAACAAAACATACATTATGAGTATAAAATTTTTGACAAAAACTATTTTCCTAATTTTATTTTTTTCAGGAAATTCTATTTTTGCCCAAACTAAATATCAAAACGATTTCATTGAGTTTTGGACTTATATCAATAACCATTATGCCTATTTGGACCAACAAAAAATCGATTGGAACAAAGTCAGAGAAATTTATGAACCTAAAGCTCAAAAAATTTCAAGCAATGAAGAATTTATTCAACTCTTAGAAAGCGTTTTAAACGAACTTCATAACGGACATGCATCTTTAAACACTAATTTGAATACATCAAACAGGTTAATTCCTTCGGGTTCGGATTTATATATTGAAAAATCAGGCAATAAATTCTACATCACAGATCTACGCAAAGGTTTTGGAGGCGAATTGTCTGGGTTGAAAATTGGAATGGAAGTAAAATATTTCAATGGAAAACCTATTGAAGAACAATTGGAAAATTTTCTTCCAAAGTTTACCGATAAGCCCAATCAAAAAATGTATCAATATGCTCTTGATATGCTATTTGCAGGAACACACGATAAAAAAAGAGAAGTAACAGTCATCGAAAATGGAAAAGAGAAAAGTTATTTTCCTGTTACCTATAAAAATAGAGATGAATTACTTTACAGCAAAGTGTTGAGTAGTAAAACAGCCTACATCAAGATTAACAATTCTTTAGGGAACAATAACCTGATTGCAGAATTTGACAAGACATTGGACAGTTTGTTTCAATTCAAGAATTTAATTATTGATTTGACCGAGACACCCGGAGGAGGAAATTCAACCGTTGCCCGAGCGATAATGGGAAGATTTACAAACAAACTTCTACCCTACCAAATTCACGAATTTGATGAAAAACAATATCAAACCAAAAGGTATTGGCTTGAATATATAACCCCAAGAAAAGATATCTATAGCGGGAATGTTTATATATTAGTTGGCCGTTGGACCGGAAGTATGGGCGAAGGAATTGCGATTGGTTTCGATGGAATGAAACGGGCTAAAATTAGTGGAACTAAAATGGCAGGATTGATGGGCGCAGTTTCAAATTTTCAACTCACAGAAACAAAAATCGGTTTTCAAATACCGACTGAAAGATTGTATCACATTAACGGAATACCACGAGAAAACTTTGTTCCGGAAATGCTAACCCGAAACATCGAAGAAACTATACAGAAAGCTAAAGAAATAGGGCTGTAGTCCCAACTTAAAAATTAAGCTGCCTTTTCAAGGCGAAATAGGGGCTGGAATGTTGACCCAACGCGCCGCTTCGCTCTGCATTGGGCTGAAATAAATTGCCACTT
>JAUNRY010000287.1 GCA_030539475.1 Bacteroidia bacterium
AGATGTCTTTTGTGCAAATTTCCGATTCGTAATGCCCTACAACAGCGAGCAATAAGCGTCCTTCCACGTCGTAAAAATCGTTGTATTTGGCTTCACCGGTGATAAACGCGTCGGCGCCGTATCCGATGGCTTCGGGAATGAGAAACGCGCCGGCGCCGCCACACAACGCCACGTCGTGAATTTCACGATTTTGCAATTTGGTATGACGGATGGTTGGCAGATTAAATACATCTTTCAGCAGATACAGAAATTCCTGCTCCGGCATGGGTTCGGGAAAAACGCCCACTACCCCGCTTCCGGCCTGCGCCCAGTGGTTTTTCAACGGATAAAAATCGTAAGCCGGCTCCTCGTATGGATGAACCGACAACAATGCCCGCAGCACATCGGCTTGCTTAAATTCAGGCAAAATGGTTTCAATTCTCACTTCTTCTTCGAAATGCAGTTTTCCAACATCACCCACAAACGGGTCTGCCGATTCGTTTGCCCTGAAAGTGCCTTCTCCGTGCAAATTGAAACTGCACGAATCGTAATTTCCTATATTCCCCGCGCCGGCGTTAAACAAGGCATTGCGCACATACTCGGCGTGCGATTCGGGAACGAATGTAACCAATTTCAGCAACGCGTCTTTTCGCGGGCTCAGAATCCGAAGTTGCTGCAAACCCAACATTTCGGCCAACTTGAAATTCACGCCCTGCACGGCATTATCGAGGTTGGTGTGCGCGGCGTAAACGGCAATATCGTGCTTGATGGCCTTTATCATGCATCGCTCCACATACGTTCGTCCCGTCAACGACTTAAACAGTTTAAAAGCCAGCGGGTGATGCGAAATTATGAGGTTGCATTCCAGCGAAACAGCCTCCTCAATTACACTTTCGGTAACATCGAGGCACAACAGGGCGCCGGTCGTTTCACGGCTGGCATCGCCGACTTGCAGCCCGCTGTTATCGAAGTTTTCCTGCAACGGAAGCGGTGCGAGTTGCTCTATGGTTTGAAGGATGTCTTTTATTCGCATAATAAATAATGATTTTAATCTGCAAATATAACCCATTTTTAGTATTTTTGTAACAAACAATTGATTTATCATGAAGTATCTCATTTTCATTCTTTTCATTTTTCTGCCTTTTAGTACAATGTTGAGTAAGGATAAAAAGATTAATGTAATTGTTATCGGCGCACATCCCGATGATGCGGACGGTTCGGCAGGCGGAACGGCTATTAAATTTGCCCGGCTGGGGCACAATGTATTGTTCGTCTCGCTCACCAATGGAGATGCCGGCCATCAATCGAAAGGCGGAGGCGCGTTGGCAAAAATTCGCCGAGCTGAATCAAATGAAGCCGGCAAGCGCTTTGGCGTTACGTACAAGGTTCTCGATAATCACGACGGAGAACTGCTGCCTACGCTCGAAGTGCGGCATCAGGTTATCCGGCTGATACGCGAGTGGAACGCCGACATAGTTATCGGCCCAAGGCCCTACGATTATCATCCCGATCACAGAAACACCGCCATTGTTTTGCAGGATGCGGCATATATGGTAATTGTGCCGAACGTGGTTTCCGATACTCCGCCGCTGAAAAAGAACCCTGTGTTTCTTTACACGCAGGACAGGTTTCAGAAGCCCTACCCTTTTGTGCCCGATATTGCGGTGGATATTTCCGATGTGTTGGACCAAAAAATTTATGCCATGGCGGCTCACGAATCGCAGTATTTTGAATGGCTGCCATGGACGGCAGGACAAGACAAAAACGTGCCGAAAGACGAAAAAGGGCGCTTGGAATGGCTGAAATCAGGCAGAAGAAGAACCATTGTTCCGGCCGTAAGGGAATCGCTTGTGAAATGGTACGGAAACGAAAAAGCCGGAAAAATCACAGATGCAGAAGCGTTCGAAATTTGCGAGTACGGAAGACAGCCCGGCGAATCGGAAATCAGGGAACTTTTCCCGATGTTGGGTAATTAAATTCACAAAAAAATCAACAAACCACAGATAAATATGACCAAAACCATTTCATTACTTGTATTTCTGTTATTTTCTATAGGCATATCGGCACAAAGCCGCACGCAGAAACCCGTGGATATTGCCGTTTTTGACCACACACCCGTTCTTTTTAACCCCGCCGACTATCCCGATGGCTTGGTTGAAAAAGACGGATTAATTTATTTGGGAAACGGGCGTATTGTATTGAAAAAAATCAACGTTCCTACGTTCAAAAATTACACCGAAGCCGAAATAAAAATCACGCTGGTTTCCAACGGTGATCCGTGGGATAAATCGGGTTCGTGTTTCGTAATTCCGGCATCTTCGAAAATTACCATGATGGATATTGCAGCCGATAAAGCAAAATATCCGCCACAAGACACCACAAAATATGAACAACTCGCCGGTATTGTTTCGGGAAAGGATTATGTTCCCACGGTGGAGCTGATGCGTTTTATGACACCGTTCGGCGTGGGGCATTTCAGCAACAACGAAGACTCGGTTTCGAAGAAACGCCGCCCGGTTTATGTGGACGGATGGGCTGAAAACGTTTTGTGGAAACAAGATATATCGGATTTGCTCCCGCTGCTGGAAGGCGAAGCCTACATTGGAGTTTACATTGATACATGGACGAAAGAGGGTTACAAAATAGATTTACAATTATCGTTTACGGAAAGTAA
>JAUNRY010000288.1 GCA_030539475.1 Bacteroidia bacterium
ATGGCTTTATTGACAGTATAGAGAGACTTCTCCCTGCGGTCGAAGTGACGAGCCTACCAATTAGAGAGAGCGAAAGAAGGCGGCTGTATCAAAAGCAACAAGGTATTCTAAGTAACTTACAAATTGAAACTCTTGTGCTCGATGAGTTTGGCAAAGTTCTGAAAGAACTTACTATGAATAACCGTGTGTGAAACGCACGGTAACAGCACAAGTGCCTGTCAGAGCCCCGATAGGGGTTCAATTCGCCCCCTGCGGGGACGGGGGTTCCATCGGACTGTTCCACCCCGCACTGCGTACGGGGTTATTCATATTCAGTCCCATTCGGGACAAGATAATACTAACTGCTTTCAATTTGTAAGTTCTTCTTCTATCTTTTTTTAATGAACTGTCATTTCTACCACAGGGAGAAATCCATTTAGATATTCTTCCATATATACTGTACACAACTTTTCGGGTTGAGCCATTGTTATACATATAAATCAACAACTATGGGCTACGAAATAGAACGGAAATTTCTCGTAAACGGAGATTACAAATCGCAATCGCACAAAAATTTTCGCATCAGGCAGGGCTATCTTGCCTTGTCGGGAGTGAGTGTTGTCCGGGTGAGAATTAAGGGAGAGAGAGCGTATGTAACCATCAAGAGCGCTTTGGAAGAAAACACCATCAAACGAAACGAGTGGGAATACGAAGTTCCGGTTGCCGATGCCGAAGAGATGCTGCTGCTTTGCGAAGAAGCGGTTGTGGAAAAAACAAGATACCTGATTAACGTGGGCACTCACGTGTTTGAGGTGGACGAATTTTACGGCAACAACGAAGGCCTGCTCATTGCCGAAGTGGAACTGGGGCACGAGGACGAACCCTATGAAAAACCCGCCTGGCTGGGCGCGGAAGTTACCGGAAACGTGCGGTATTACAATTCGTTTTTGTCCATACATCCGTATAAAGAATGGAAAGATGATTAAGATGATAAGAACTTCAATTTTAGTTGCGCTTTTTGCCGCGGGCCTGACAATGCAGGCACAAAACCAATTGATACCGTTGGATAAAGGCCTCACTTCGGTTACCTATCCGTATGAAGTGAAGTTTCACGAGTTTATATCCCAAACGCAGCCGATGAAAATGGCGTATATGGATGTAAAACCCACCCATTTCAACGGCAAAAACGTGATGTTGCTGCACGGAAAAAATTTCAACGGCGCGTATTGGGAGGAAACCATTGTATCGCTCACGCGGGAGGGGTATCGGGTAATTGTTCCCGACCAAATCGGGTTCGGAAAATCCACCAAGCCCGGCCAATACCAATACAGCTTTCATCAACTGGCAGCCAACACCAAAAACCTCCTCGACAAGCTGGGCATAAAAAAAGTTTCCGTGCTGGGGCACTCGATGGGCGGAATGCTGGCAACACGCTTCGCGCTGATGTATCCCGAAGTTGCCGAAAAACTTATGCTGGAAAACCCCATCGGGCTGGAAGATTATAAATCGCTGGCGGCATACCAAACCGTGCATCAGGCTTTTGAGGGCGAACTTAAAAATACGGCGGCGAGTTATAAAAAATATCAGGAAACGTTTTATTACGACAACCAATGGAAACCCGAGTACGACCGCTGGCTCAACTTGCTTGCCGGCTGGACGCTGCACGACGACTACCCGGTTATTGCGTGGAACGCGGCGCTCACAAGCGATATGATTTTTACCCAACCGGTGGTGTACGAATTTAAAAACCTCAGGGTTCCCACACTGCTCATCATCGGAACGCGCGACCGAACGGCCATCGGCAAAGACCGCGCGCCGAAAGACGTTCAACCCACAATGGGATTGTATAACGAGTTGGGCAAAAAAACGCAGCAACTCATCCCCGGCGCGCGATTGGTGGAACTCGACGATGTGGGCCACCTGCCGCACATCGAAGTGTTCGAGCGGTTTATCGTGCCGTTACGTGAATTTTTGGAAGAATAAAAAAAGCCTCCTTTTTTAATTTTTTTTAACGCCACTCCGTGCAGCGTTTTTGCCATATTTCCGTCTTTTAAATACATAGGTTCTCATACGTTTACCCTGCCGGGGCCCAAAGAAAGGAGAAGTTTGATATTCCGGCAATCCGAATGGAACCGATGTTTAATTTTTTAAAACAATTTTTGTTATGAGTCAAGGAAATAAAATTTCTTTCACGGTTGACGAAGCCAAGCTGGCTTCCGTCAGAGAAAAATTGGCTGCATTGCAAACGGATTTAGCGGATGTCCTGATTGTGAACCTCACGCCCGAAGAAAGGCAAAACCTGCTGATTATGGGAAGCAAAACCATCGATTTTGTTACCCGCGCGTTAGGATACGCACAACAGAATCCCAATCTAACCCCGCCTTACATCGACCTCCCCGAAGCGCAAAAAGATTTGTCGCTGGTGCGAAACGTGATGCCCGTTCTTCAGGAATTAAGAACGCTCACCCGCGGGCTGGAAGATACCGTAATGGTTGCAGGCAGCGAAGCGTATGATGCCGCGTTGATTTTTTACGCATCGGTAAAAGGCGCAAGCCGAACCGATGTACCCGGCGCACAAGCCGTCCACGACGACTTAAAGCGTCAGTTCCCCAACCGGGGGCGTAAAAAAGCGGATACACCGCCAACCGGTAATGTTTAAATG
>JAUNRY010000289.1 GCA_030539475.1 Bacteroidia bacterium
AACTATTTGCTTGTTGCCGTAGGTTTTCAAATATGCCATTTTACCATCGCGAACAACTGCCAACACTGCTCCGGGAATTTCTTTGTCGGCAATGGCTTTTTGGATGACATTGTCTGCGTTTTTTAATCGTTTGGAGTCCATGCCCACTTGTTCGGGAGAGGCTTTAGGAAGAGGTTGGGCTGATGCATTTATCCATAAAATCCACAAAAACACAAATAAACTGATACGCAAAGGGCAAAACATAGTTCGGGAATATTTATTGGTTTGTTTCGCCAAAGATACAAATTTTCAAATTACAAATAGCAATATAGAATCTTCGATATTCTCTTACCACAAATTCATTTTTAATCCTGCCTTTATATTAAAATTTTTATCGGTATAAAAGCTTTCCGGCACATAACCTTTGGTCTTGTAATCGAGCCCCACGAAAATCGACAGATTGTTGCGGTCGATGTATTTGTGCGGCAGCAATTGATATTCGAATAACTGATTTATGTAAAAACCCGTAAAGGTATTGTTGGTCTTGAACTTGAAACCGGTGGGTTGTTGCCAGATATCAAACGAAGTAGTGGAATAAAGGGTTCCCAATAGCGATACGTCGTACAGCTTGTACCCGATGCCAAATGTGGTTTTTTCGTAATTGCGGTACTGCTTCACGAAAATGCCGTGCAATTGGCTGTAATTGTGCATTAACCATATATTTTGTGCAAACATTTCGCCAAATGGCGTGCGCAGGTAATTGAGGCTGAACGTGAAGCTGTTTTTTTCGTTCAGTTTGAATTTGGGGATGCCGTATAGTTGCGGCGAAACCAAGTTGAGCCACGACCAATAGGCGGAACGTTTGAGGTAACGCTGTTCTTCGTCCGACAGGTTTTCGTTAAGAATGTGGCGTTGATATTCAGCATCAGGGTTGAAAAGATATTTTACCCAGCTTCGGTTGCGGTCGATGATGAGCGGTTGTTTTTCTTCCGTGATATCGTGTTGTTTTACATCTTTTTTGAACGGATTATACGTGTTAGTCCCTTTGTGCATCAATAGTTCCATAGAATAGAGTTGCAAATAGTTAAACCAATTGTTCTTATTGGATAAATCGGCTTTGGCAAGTTCTTCTTCTATCAGAACAGATTTAGCGTAATGTCCGTCATTGCGGATAGTGTGCAGGCGCATAAAATCCAAATGATTCCCGGTTTTGAAATCTGAAATTTGTCGATCGGCAATACCGAACAGGTAAGTAGAATTGTATTTATTTACAATCAGTGGATTAATTTTTGAATGTATCCCGTTTTTATTGAGCAATAGCCACTCCGATGCATTTTCTTCCAACGGAATAGATACAAGCGTCTGATAGAGATAGATTCCTATTTGTTGTTTTAATGTACCGCGCAAGTTGCGTTGTAGCAGATGAGATACGTAACGATTTATGGAGTTTGTATTGTGGTTGAACGTAGAAAAATCCCGTGTTAAACCGGTCGAAGCCATCAGTGAAAGATTGGGCGTATAGAGCCGTTTGATGTGTGCTTTGTATTGCTCACTGTTACGGATAATGATGCTGTCTTTTTGCTTTGCTTGATATTTCTCTAACGCTTTCAAAATAGCGGAATCAGGTAAAATGGCGTTGTGTTCTTGCCAAAAGAGTGTGTCTTGTGCTTGAGTAGCGTACGTTTCTAAAATATCTTCCGTATTTACACGCGTTCCCTCAATGTTCTCTTTCGTAAATGCATGAACAATATTTGTAACAAGGATATCGGCTTCCGCCGGTAAAACCCTATCAAATCGTTTATTTAAATGGAGCGTGTAGCCGCTCATTAAATAGTACTTATCTTCTATCTTTTTGTATTGAGCCACTCTTTTATCGCCACTCTCAAAATGCAAATCGAATCGCACAAAAGCCATATCTTCCACATCAATGTATATGGAACCGAAACTACCGGCCTCTTTATTTTTCCTTGCATAAGATAAAGCATAAACCATTCTGTTATCGAATGTGGTGGATGGCAAAAACTTTACAGTATAGTTGCGGAAAAATTGGGAGTTAAACAACCGGGATGCCGATTTTACCATATCGAAATTTCCTATCTGTCTTAGTGCCTGATGATCTGTGGCTAACCTGAAATTTCTGTTCTTCACCAAGAAGTATTCATCTGAAAAACCCGGTTGATAAGACTTGACAATATTAAAAAACGTTTCTTCGAGATAACGCAAGGTATCTTTTTCTGAAAGTTTGGCACGATAATAGGCTTTAGACAGAAACGGTTCTTGCAGATAGTTTTCAGGTATTTTTTCTATGGCTTTCTTAAGTAATGCCGGTGCAGAAAGATTGGTTACTACTACTTCGTTAAGTTGTAACGGCGATGGTTTGAGTTGGATTTTCACAAATCCCGTCTTGTTGTTTACTTTCACAGTGTGGGTTTCGTAACCGATAAACGAGGCATTTAAAACATCTTCTTTTCCGTTAAAAGTAAGTGAAAAAGCGCCGTTGTTATTGGTTACGGTTCCCGTTTTGGATGTGGATAGAAAAATATTTACGTGTGGGAATGGCTCATTGTTTTCGTCGGTAACATTGCCGCGAAGAACCGTATGTTGAGAATATATAGGAAGATTACAGTTTATCAGCAATAAAAGTAAAACTATAAATTTAATC